>JAUVQZ010000192.1 GCA_030597865.1 Pseudomonadota bacterium
ACCGGTGAGGGCAAGACCCTGGCCGCCACCCTGCCTGTCTATCTTAATGCCCTGGCCGGCAAGGGCGCCCATGTGGTCACGGTGAATGATTATCTTGCCAAACGTGATGCCGAGGAAATGGGGGAGATCTACACATTCTTGGGTCTGAGCACCGGCTGTATCCTCCATGGCATTGACGATCAGGGGAGGAAAGAGGCCTACGCCTGTGATGTTACCTACGGCACCAACAACGAGTTCGGCTTTGATTATCTGCGCGATAATATGAGGTTCACTCCGGAGGAATTCTGTCAGCGCGACTTCTTTTTTGCCATTGTTGATGAGGTGGACTCCATCCTCATTGATGAGGCCCGGACGCCCCTTATTATTTCCGGTCCTGCTGATATGGCGGTGGAACTCTATGACACGGTCAACCGCCTCATGTCGCAATTCGAAAAGGATGTGCACTATACGGTGGACGAAAAGGCCCGTACCTTGGCCCTCTCCGAAGAAGGGGTGGCCCTGGGCGAGAAGCTGCTCAAGGTGGACAACCTGTACGATCCCCAGAGCATCGAGGCCCTTCATCATCTCAACCAGGCCCTCAAGGCCCACGCCCTCTTCACCCGTGATATCGATTACCTGGTCCGGGACGGCCAGGTCATGATCGTTGATGAGTTCACCGGCCGGGCCATGCCGGGCCGGCGCTACAGTGACGGTCTCCACCAGGCCCTGGAGGCCAAAGAGGGGGTGAATATTGAGCAGGAAAACCAGACCCTGGCCTCGGTCACCTTTCAGAACTTTTTCCGCATGTACGACAAGCTGGCCGGGATGACTGGTACGGCTGATACCGAGGCGGCAGAATTTAAAAAGATCTACAATCTTGACGTGGTCATTGTTCCCACCCATAGGGACATGGTCCGTGATGATTTTGCCGATGTTATCTATAAGAACGCCCAGGCCAAGTATAGGGCCATTGCCCGCGAGATCAAGGAACTGCACAGCAAGGGCCAGCCGGTGCTGGTGGGCACCGTTAATATCGAGATCTCGGAGCTCATCTCCAAGATGCTCGAGGGGGAAAAGATCCCCCATTCGGTCTTGAACGCCAAACACCATGAAAAGGAGGCGGAGATCATCGCCGAGGCCGGTCATTTCGGTAAGGTGACCATTGCCACCAATATGGCGGGCCGTGGTACTGACATCAAGCTCGGCGAGGGCGTGGTGGAGGTGGGTGGACTCCATATCCTCGGCACCGGCCGCCACGAGTCGCGGCGTATTGATAACCAGCTCCGTGGCCGTTCCGGTCGCCAGGGCGATCCTGGTTCCTCCCGTTTTTACCTCTCCCTTGAGGATGATCTGCTGCGTATCTTTGGCTCCGATCGCATTGCCGGCATTATGGACAAGCTCGGCATGGAGGAGGATGAGCCCATTGAGCACTCCATGATCTCCAAGGCCATTGAGAATGCCCAGCGCAAGGTCGAGGGCCATAATTTTGATATTCGTAAGCATCTCCTTGAGTATGACGATGTCATGAATATGCAGAGGAAGGTGATCTACAAGCAGCGCCGGCAGGTGCTTGGCAGCGATAATGTCCGGGATATCATCCTTGATATGATCCATGACCTGGTGGATGATGTCAGTCTCAACAGCTGCCAGGACAAGCTGGCCTCCGAGGATTGGGATTGGGACCATATCGCCGAGCAGGTCATGGCCACCTTTGGTCTCACCCTGGAGTGGGACCAGGACGCCAAGACGGGCCTCTCTCCGGATGCCTTTGATGATCAGCTACTCTCCCTTGTTAAGGGTGCCTATGCGGCCAAAGAGGGGGAGCTGGGAGATGATCATATGCGCTATCTGGAGCGCATTGTTCTTCTCCAGATGGTGGATAATAACTGGAAGGATCATCTCTTTAGTATGGATCATCTCCGTCAGGGTATTGGCCTGCGCGGCTATGGCCAGAAGAACCCCCTTGATGAGTACAAGAGGGAAGGCTTTGCCATGTTCACCACGATGATCGAAACGGTGAAGGTGAAGACCGTTGCCACCCTGTTACGTATCCAGGTGGCCTCTGAATCAGACATGGAGGAGATGGAGTCCCGTCAGCGCGTTAAGCAGGAGGAGCAGCTGGCCTTGAGCCGGGCCCAAGGCCCCGGTGACGAAAAACAGCAGCCCCGCCAGCGCCAGGGCGACAAGGTGGGCCGCAACAATCCCTGTCCCTGCGGCAGTGGCAAGAAGTATAAACGGTGCTGTGGCAAGAAGAGGTAAGAGAGAAATAAAGAAGTATAGAAGTTAGAGAAATAAAGAATGATAACCCTCTTCTCTTTCTTTACCTCCCCCTAACTCCTTAAATCGATGGCAAGAAAGAGATGAGTAAAAAAAACAAAGAGATGACAGCCAACATGGTTGACCCTGGTGAGCTGGTTGTCCCCGGCTTTCAGGCCGCAGCTGTCAAGGCCGGTATCCGGGGTAAGGATCGCCTTGATATGGCCCTGGTTTTTTCGGAAAAACCGGCCGTTGCCGCCGGGGTCTTTACCACCTCCCAGGTCAAGGCCGCTCCGGTGATCCTGGGTATGGAGCATCTGCAGGGAGGTTCTGCCCAGGCCATTCTGATTAACTCAGGGGTGGCCAATGCCTGCTCTGGAGCCCAGGGCATGGAGTTTGCCGGCAATACGGCTGCCATGGTTGCCCAGGCCATGGCTATAAAGATGACGGATGTCCAGGTCTGCTCCACCGGGGTGATCGGCGAACAGCTCGATCTGACCTGGTTTGAAAGGGGCATACCCGCCCTTGCCAAGGGGCTGCGTGTTGATGGCTTTGCCGATGTGGCCCAGGCCATGATGACCACTGACACGGTGCCCAAGGTGGAAAAGGTCATCTTTGAGATTGGCGGCCAGCAGGTCTCCATCCTCGGCCTTGCCAAGGGCGCCGGTATGATCATGCCCAATATGGCCACCATGCTCAGCTTTGTGATGACCGATGCCGCCATTGCCCCTGACGTTCTCCAGTCCATGCTCAGCAAGGCGGCGGACCAGTCTTTTAATGTGATCAGCGTCGATGGTGATACCTCCACCAATGACACGGTCCTTCTCCTGGCAAATGGCGTGGCCGGCCATGATCCCATTACATCGATGGAGAGTGCAGAGGCCCAGGCCTTCCAGGAGGCCCTCAACCGTCTCACCAAGAACCTGGCCCTGAAGATCGTTGCCGATGGTGAAGGGGCCACCAAGCTCATCACCGTCCGTGTGCAGGGCACCGCAAGCAGGGACGATGCCGAGCTGATTGGCCGCACCATTGCCAACTCACCGCTCTTTAAGACCGCCTGTTACGGCGAGGACGCCAACTGGGGCCGTATCTTTGCAGCTGCCGGTCGGGCCGGGGTGGCCTTTGATCAGGGCCGGGTGGATATCTTCTTTGATGGGGTGCAGATGGTGGCAGGGGGGCTGGGGCTTTTTGCCAACGAGGCGGCGGCCACCGAGGTCCTCAGGCAGGAGGATTTCGTGGTGACGGTGGATCTCCACTCCGGAACAGAGAGCTGCGAGATCTACACCTGTGATTTCAGCCACGATTATATCAGCATCAATGGTGATTATCGCAGCTAGCAGGCAGGCCTATATAAAAGCCTCAACACAAAGACACAAAGGGCACAAAGAAAGGCAAAACAATAGTCTTTATCTTTGTGTTTATCATTTTCGCTGATTCGCTGATTACCGGTTAAACTTCTCTTCGCAGGACAGGCGTAACTCCTTCTCGGCATCGGCCAATACCTGGCGGGCCTGCTCCACATCATTGCTTATCTGGGCCATCAGTTCCTTTGGGCCGGAGAATTTCTTTTCATCCCGTAAAAATCTGAGCAGATTGACCTTGATGGGTTTGCCGTAGATATCCTCGTTAAAGTCGAAGATGAAGGTCTCGGCAGTGATGGGGGGGGCACCGGCATCGTCAGCGGCGAAGGTGGGGTTGATGCCTATATTGAGCACGCCGCCATAACATTTGCCCTGATACACCACCTGGGTGACGTAGACCCCGTGGCGGGGACAGAGATCCTCGCCGGAGATGTGGAGGTTGGCGGTGGGGAAGCCTAACTCGGCGCCGCCGCGCTGCTTGCCCATCTGGACCTCACCGCGAATCTGATAATAGCGGCCCAGGATCTTGCGCACGGCCCGCATATTGCCCTCGTTTACCAGGCGCCTGATTTCTGTGCTCGAGGCAATCACGTCCCCCACATGGTACGGTTCCACCACGGTGACCGGGAAACTTTTGAGCCTGCCCTGGTTCTTAAGGAAGGTGGTGTCGCCCTGTCTGCCCTTGCCAAAGCAGTAGTCATAACCCACCACCAGCTCCTGCATGCCGATTTTTTTGAGCAGGATATTGTCAACAAACTCCGAGGCCGGGGTGGTGGCGAATTGTCTGGTAAAGGGGATGATGATCAGCACGTCAATGCCGGCATGGCCGATGAGCTCGCGCTTCTGGTCGCAGGTGGAGATCAGCTTGATACCCGCCTCAGGACGCACCACCTGCAGGGGGTGGGGGTTAAAGGTGATGGCGACGCTGGTACCCTTGGTCTTGTAGGCCCGGCTCACCACCTCGCTGAACAGGTATTGGTGGCCGACATGGACACCGTCAAAGTTGCCGATGGTGACGCATGGCTTGTCAAAGGGTTCTTTTATGTCATCAAGATCTGTATAGATTTTCATGGTCTTCTTGCTGTTTATGATGGCGGGCAGGTTCTGTCTTAGGTTGCCCGGAGGTTTCGAACCTGAAAGATTGATATTATATTGTGATTGGCCGTTTATTGCACCATGCAAATCATCAGATGAATGGCCAGACAAAAGCCTTGACAAGGGGGGGCTAAAGTCGGTACATTCGCTCCATTCAAAGACGTTGACCGGATGACTATAATCCGTTGGCGCGCAGGGTGAAAGACCTGGCTCAAAGCATCCCTGATGGGCAAACTTTCAAAATGCCGAAGTGGTGGAATTGGTAGACACGCTAGGTTCAGGGTCTAGTGGGTGCAAGCCCGTGGAAGTTCGAGTCTTCTCTTCGGCACCAGTCATAAAAAAGGTCTGTAACTTTAATTAGTTGCAGGCCTTTTTCTTTTTCAAATCCGGTTGCCACGGGCCTTAACCCCTTCCTTCCGAAGAGGTTGAGCTAAATCGGCTTGTATGTCAGAATATTTTTTGTGTACAAGGGTCATTGCCCCAAGGCGGCAAAGACCTTCAAAATCCTGAAGTTCCTTGGCAATCCGTTTCTCGGTGCCTTTTGTGCCTTCGGCTACCTCCCAGCGCGTATCAAGTACGTCTTTGTCCGACAGACAAAGAACAGCAGGGGGGGGCTGTGCGCATATTGTCCTACAGCCTATTTTAAAACTTGGTCAGGGTATATTTTCGGATAAATTCACCAGTGTCCCTTTTGCTTGGTTTTCTCGGGCCCGGCATGGTCGAAAAATGAATTGCCCAATACGGCACTCTCGTTTATCTTTACGAAATACGGTTATTGGTCTGCTGATAATGGATCCTGGGGGGGGGCGATGGACAAGAATGAATTTTTTCGCGAGGTGACGGT
>JAUVQZ010000043.1 GCA_030597865.1 Pseudomonadota bacterium
CCTTGATCGCACTGCTCCTTGGCATTGCGGGAGGCCACATCCCGGGGCACCAGATTACCAAAACTCGGGTATTTATTCTCCAGATAATAATCCCGTTCCGACTCTGGAATGGCCTCCGGCGGTCGCCTGTCTCCAGGTTTTTTGGGAACCCAGAACCGGACGTCAATACGCAGGCTTTCACTCATCACGGTGAGTTTTGACTGGTAATCACCATGGACCGGAATACAGGTTGGATGGATCTGGACATAGCAAGGATTGGCAAAACAGGCCCCGCGCTTATAGGCCCGGAAGGCCGCCGTGACATTGGAGGTCATGGCATTGGTGGAGAGATAAAAGGCATTACCATAGCCACCGGTGGCGAGAACCACGGCATGGCCGCCATGGCACTCAAGCTCGCCGGTGAGCAGATTGCGAACCACAATCCCCCTGGCCTGATCCCCTTCGACCACCAAATCAAGCATCTCGCGCCTGGTCATCATGGTGACCTTGCCCAGTTTGACCTGCCGGGAGAGGGAGGAGTAGGCGCCCAGCAAAAGCTGCTGGCCCGTCTGGCCCCGGGCATAAAAGGTCCGCGACACCTGGGCGCCGCCAAAGGAACGATTGGCCAACTGACCACCATACTCACGGGCAAAGGGCACGCCCTGGGCCACACATTGATCAATGATATTATTACTGAGCTGGGCCAAACGGTAGACATTGGCCTCCCTGGACCGAAAATCACCGCCCTTGATGGTGTCGTAAAAGAGGCGAAAGACCGAGTCCCCGTCATTCTGGTAATTCTTGGCGGCATTGATACCGCCCTGGGCCGCGATGGAATGGGCCCGGCGCGGACTGTCATGGGTGGTAAAACACGTTACATTATAGCCAAGCTCCGCCAGGCTGGCAGCGGCCGAGGCCCCGGCCAGACCAGAACCCACCACAATAATGGTGTACTTACGTTTATTGGCCGGGTTAACCAGTCTGGAGTTAAAACAATGCTGTTCCCATTTCTGGGCCAGATTGCCAGCGGGTATTTTGGCGTCAAGTTTCATGTGCAATGCCTTTGGATCAGATTAACTTCAGATAATTAACGCAGGAACCCATCCCACACGAGCCCAAGAACAGGTATCACCATGAAAACCCCGGCAATAACCACGGCCCCCAACAGGGCACCCCGTTCCAAGGTCAGATCATAGAGGGGATGATTGACACCCAGGCTCTGCCAAAGGCTCCACAGGCCATGGCTGAGGTGGAGACCTAGGGCAGCGAGGCCCACCAGATACAAAAACGAGACCGGCAGGCTGGCAAACTCGTTGCGGATCAGGGCACTGATCTGGCCTGGATGGTTGGCAAAATGGACGGTGACCAGATGAAAGACAAGCAGGCCTAAAATCAACAGACCGGAGTAGAACATGGTTCGGGATCCCAGGGTACGGCCACCGGATGAACGGTTCACCTCATAGCGCGCGGGCCGGGCCAGGGAATTACGGAGAAAAAGGGTGGCGCCAAAACCAATATGGACCAGAAAGATGAGCAACAGGACAACCTCGGCCATTGTCACCAAGGGACCTAGACCATGGAGATGGGCGGCATAGCTATTAAAGGCCCGCGCCCCAAAAAAAATAGAGGTGTTGCCCAGCAGATGAACCACCAGAAAAAGGGCTAAGGCTGAGCCACTTAGAGCCATAATATACTTGCGGCCCACCGAGGTTCCGCAAAAACGTCTCATTATCTTCATGCACACTCCCCCAGACATCTTCCTGGTATTAATACGGATGGCCATCATAAGACAGTCGAAGTTTTTTGCAAAGGGCTTTCCGGGAATGGCAACTGCTTAAGGCGACTCCCTCTCATTTTCCGGCCAGAAAGCGGGCCAAAAGCCGTTCAACACCGCCCTCATCCAGGCGGTGCAGCCCGCTCGCCCTGGCCGCTTTCTTGGCCCGCTCATAATCGCCAGGGGCCAGGGGCTTATCCAGGGGAGGATAGTCAACCCCATGAAAACAGGGATGATACTGTTCCATAACATTAACATACATATTGGTGGAAAGACCGGCCAAAAAGGCGAAAATCTCCCCTGCCTCACCCAGACCGCCGGGCATGACGAGGTGGCGCACCAGGAGGCCCCGAAGCGCCAGACCCTGGCTGTCGAGCTTAAGATCACCCACCTGGCGATACATCTCGTTAATGGCCAGCCTGACAATTTCCGGATAGTCGGCGGCCCGGCAGAATTTCTTGGCAGAATCAGGGTTGCAGAACTTGAAATCAGGCATATAGATATCCACCACGTCTTCAAGAAGGCCTAAGGCCTCCACACTGTCATAGCCGCTGGAGTTATAGACCAGGGGAATATTCAGTCCGTCCTCGCAGGCCAGCACAAGGGCGGCCAGAATCTGGGGAATGACATGACTGGGGGTGACGAGGTTGATGTTATGGCAGCCCTGCCTCTGGAGGCTGATCATCATGGCTGCCAACTGGCTGCTCTCCACCTCAACCCCTGCCCCGCCGTGGCTGATCCCATGATTTTGACAAAAAACACAGCGCAGATTGCAGTGGCTGAAGAATATGG
Source organism: Pseudomonadota bacterium (assembly GCA_030597865.1). Classification (GTDB taxonomy): domain Bacteria; phylum Desulfobacterota; class Desulfobulbia; order Desulfobulbales; family SURF-16; genus BM506. The sequence goes on from JAUVQZ010000043.1 coordinate 2,546, forward strand.
TGCCGGAGCCTGCCACCCCGGACAGGGGGGCCTCTTCACCGAAATGGGGTTCATAGCTTGCCACCATGGCCCTCACCCCGGCCTTACAGAATCCCACCTCGCCTGCCAGGCGGTTGACCCGGCATTGGCGAGGGCATAGCTGACAAGGGGCCAGCAGCCTCCAGGCCTGATCAGCACGCTGCTGCAGTTCGCCTGTCCCATGAAGTTTTAGGTAGGAGGGTAGCATGAAACGCTCATAGGATAAGTGAAGAGAAAAGGACCAGCAATTCCTCCGATATCCTGCATGGAGGTGGATTTATATCTGTTTATTGGTCATTCACAGATTTCTTGACGATCCTGATAATATCACCTGGATATATCCAATGGGGATCCTTGATTCTGCTGAGCCTGGCAAGCTCGGCGTACTCAAGAGGGTTGCCCAGATATCTGTTGGCAATGGCCCAGAGGGTATCGTTTTTCACCACGATGTGGGTAATCATGACATCTGTGCCAATGCTTCCTTCCTCGGCAGCAAGTGGGAGAATTACAGATTCTGTCTTTTGTTCATGGACAGATGGACGTTCGATGGTCAGGGTAAAATCGCGGGTCTCAACCCGCACCAGTTCAGTGGGGCCTTTCAGACTCGACACAGGTGGAGGCTCATCAAGGGGAGCTTGTGGAGGAGCAACAACCGCTGTTTTTAGAACCTTTTCTTCAACAATCGCCTCCCTGGCCTCTCCCTGCAGATAAAGATCACGTTTAAGCGGCGGCCTTGCAACCTCTTTTGCGACCTCTTTTACCCCAGGGAATTTTGGGGTCAACCCTTCCTCTTCGGGCCACCAAAACATTGCCATTAAGACAAGCACAGCCATGATGATGACGGCAAAGACCAAGCGCCACCAGCCAAGACCTGAATCTTCACCAGCATTACTTTTACTGACAGGCGGAGAAGAAGAGGAAAGACGTGTTTTGGCCTGCCTCGCCAGGGGTCCAGAGAATGAAGGCAGGGTATCCTGCCTTCTCTTACCCTGGGATAATGAGGCACGGAGCAGTGCTCTTGTTTCCTTGTTGGGGGCAGAGGCAAACTCTTTCCTGGGCCTTGCCCTCTGAACAGTCAGGTTGCGGCTAGAGTCGGCAGTGACCTTTCGCTCTCCTCCCCTCTTCTCCGTTGCCACCCCGGCAGCCCCCACCCCCTTGCTTTCTTTCGGCCCTGGGGCCGGCGGCGAGATTGGCGTGGCTTCAGGCTCCGGCTTCGACTCCACCTCTGGTTCGGATTCTGGCTGCGCCTCTGTTTCAGAGTCAGAAAGCATGGAGTCTGGACGGACCTGATCGACGACAAGAACCCCACCACTACTTGCCGCTACCGCCGCCCTCTCCTCTTCGAGATCTTGGCTTTGATCAGCTTGTGTCCAGGGGACGACATCAGGGAGACCGGGCAAAGAGACGGCACAGTCATCCGCCTCAAAAAGCATCTCGAAATCAGTCTGCAGCAATATCTCATCATCGAGAAGAACAAACTCTTTAAAGAAACGATGGAGTACGGGAAAATGGATATGACAGGGGGTCAGCTTCAAACTGGTGACAATAGTAGTCACACCATCAACCCAAAACCCGACAATGCCCGACTCCAACTGCGTAACAATAAATAACCCGGCCTTGCCCTTAAACTCCTCCAAGCCAAATTGCCGCCGCAGATCAATAGCCAGGGCAGCGTAATCCCGGAACAGAAAAGTACCAACCACATGGAAGGGGGTCAGCGGCATCTTAGTGACAGGGGGTGGAATAATAATGCCCAAGACATTATCCACTGGGGCGCAGAAATGAAACGAATCGACCTTAAATATCAGGAAATATTTTTCTTCCTTCATCTGCTCCACAGCCACCCCACACCAGAAAAAACAGCTATTATTGTAACGAGTTACATAGAAAAAACATTACCAACGGCCAGCGATCTCAAAAAAATATTTTGCACCGAAACCATAAAAAAACTCTACAGTTTTAACCCTGTTGGGGTCAAGCCCGCTGGCCATTTCATGATTATTGCTTTGTTGGTTAAATTATTCAAGCCATGCCATAGTTTAGGAACTCCCCAAACGCCCTTGGACAGGCCAGGAACCGACCCCTGGGCCTGTCCAAGGGCGTTCGATCTTTCCCCATTAAAACGTAAACATCCATAAGATAGATATCCATCCCCCTGCCCCAGCCAAACCCTACGCAAAACAAACGTCACCAGCAGGTAACACCGCCACAAGGCAGTGTTACCTGCTGGTGACACTGCCTGAAACCTTTCTCTTTTCCCCTGAGACCAGGGCCATAATTATAATAATAAAATACACAATTTCAAGCCATTACCATTTGCCCCTTTTCAAGACGGCAACCCCATCAGTATACGGCATGGTCTTTGCAAACTTAGTGTTGACGAGATTACCTGAACAACCCTGAAGTATCGCAGCAAACAGGCCGAACGTCTATCCGCCAAGGAAACTTGACAAAGGGAGCAAACATTTGCCAGGATAAATCTTAACCTCAACAAATGATGAAGGTTTAAACAGACTTTTTTTCAAACTGAAGAAAGGTGGGAGGAGAAATGAACAGGGAGAAAATTGACAAGGGGAGACAATGCTAACAAGAGAACATCAACAAGGAAGGCTAATCTATGGAAACTGGCAAAGCTATGAAGTATGTCGCAACCATTAGTGTTGTGGTGGCTGTTGGACTCTTTGCCTATGTGGTGAACGCGTCCAACATGATGTCGTATCTTTCCAGTGATCCGAAGGTATGTATCAACTGCCACACCATGAACACCGCCTATGCAACCTGGCAGCACAGCTCACACAGGAATCGGGCTACCTGTGTTGAGTGCCATCTGCCAAGGGACTCCTTCATAAACAAAATGCTCGCAAAGTCACGGGATGGATTCAATCACTCCGTGGCCATGACACTTCGCACCTACGGCCTTAATATCAGGGCAACGGAAAATGCCTCAGACAGGATTCAGGCAAACTGCATTATGTGTCATCAGGAAATGGTATCACAAATAGCAATCAACAGCGGTCTATACCAGGTTTCAGGGAGCGACACCGACATCGACAGAAGATGCTGGGACTGCCACAGGGATGTTCCCCATGGCATCAACACCAACCTGACCGCTACTCCTGATAATATCGGAGTGAAGGAATTATAATCCAACACAAGGGGAGATTGAAAAATGAAAAAATCTGTACTGGTGACAATCGGATCAGTGGCTGTAATTGTTCCTTTGTTTGTCCTGGCCTTATCCATAAATGAAAACAAGGCTGAGCAGCAGACCATTAATGCAGTGCCAAAGATTAAACGCATGGAATCGGTCAGCGCCAAGTGGGCCGAGCATTATCCACGGCAGTACGATTCCTACCTCCAAACCAAGAAAAGCGATAAGATTGACGACATGCTGGCCAAATCACCCGCCTTGGTGGTGATGTGGGCCGGCTACGGGTTCTCCAAGGACTATAATGCGCCCCGCGGTCATGCCTATATCCTGGAGGACAACATCAACACCTTACGGACAGGCGGCCCGACAAGCGGCGCAACAGGCCCCATGCCCACTGCCTGCTGGACCTGTAAATCCCCGGATGTTCCCCGCCTGATGGATGAAATGGGCGAGCTGGATTATTTCACCGGCAAATGGGCCAGGCACGGCAATGAGATCGTCAATCCCGTTGGCTGTGCCGACTGCCATGACAATGAGACCATGCGGCTCTCCATCACCCGGCCCCACCTGAAAAGGGCCCTTGATACGGAAGGCAGCCTAATGGCCGCTGATGCAACGCACCAGGATATGCGGTCCCTGGTCTGCGCCCAATGCCATTCTGAGTATTACTTCAAACCCACAGAGTGGACGGATAAAAACGGTGAAACCAAGGTGGCCAAGGTCGTTACCTTCCCCTGGGCAAATGGTTTTGCGGTTGAAGACATGGAAAAATACTACGATGATATTAATTTTGTCGACTGGACCCACAAGATCAGCAAGACCCCTATGCTGAAGGCCCAGCATCCGGGATATGAGATATACAAGACCGGCGCCCATGGCCTGAATGACGTGGCATGTGCTGATTGTCATATGCCATACGTCCGTGAGGGTGGTGTCAAGTATTCCTCCCATAATGTTGGCAGCCCCATGGACAACATTGCCAACACCTGCCTCAATTGCCATAGTGAAGATGAAAAAACCCTGCGTGATACCGTTGCCCGGAAACTTGCTCGCAAGGATGAGCTCCACAACACGGCAATGGATGTCATCGGCAAGGCCCACCTTGAGGCTGGCAAGGCCTTGGAACTTGGTGCAACAGCAGAGGAAATGAAACCAATCCAGATGGACATCAGGCATGCCCAGTGGAGATGGGATTACTCCATTGCCAGCCACGGCTCATTCTTCCACGCCCCTGAAGAGACCCTGAGAATTTTAGGCTCAGCCATCAATAAGGGCCAGGACGCACGGGTGAAGCTAAGAATTGTCTTGGCACGCTACAATGCCGCTGAGTATGTGGCCCCTGACTTTTCAACCAAGGAAAAAGCCCAAAAGGTCATTGGCCTGCCGTTCCAGAAACTGGTTGACGAGAAGGTGCTCTTCCTCGATACCGTCAGAAAGGATTGGAACAAAGAGGCCACCGATAAAGGTCTTTATGATCCGAAAACAGCGGTAAAGGAATTTAAGACCTCATACAAGTAGATTTTATCTACCTGTAACTCAACAACCTCTTCTTTTTCATCCAGTCCCGTCCACCGCAAGGTGGGCGGGACTTTTTTTGTCTTAATTCTGGTTTTAGATACATGAGCCCAAGACCGGATGCGGGACAAAAAGGCCTAAAATATTCTTCGTGCGCTTGCTGTGCTTCGTGGTAAAAAGACATCCTCACCCCACCCCTTCAACCAATTCTGCCCCAAACAAACCCATGGCCCACTGGCAAAGCATCCTTAAGCAGGCGATCAACTCGCCGGCAGATCTCCCAGAGAGACTGCAGCCCACCATGCCGGACCCCACCAAAGTCACCGCCATATACCCCATGCGGATTAATTCCTATTACCTGAGCCTGATCAAGGACAAGGGAGACCCCCTCTGGCTCCAGGCCGTGCCCCAGGCCCAGGAACTTCATGACCAGGTCTGCGTGGCAGATCCCCTGGCCGAGGAAGATTTAAGTCCGGTTGCCAACCTGGTTCATAAATATCCGGATCGAGTCCTCTTTCTGGTCACCAGTCAATGCGCCATGTACTGCAGGTTTTGCACCAGAAAACGTAAGGTCGGCACGGCAAATATGGTGATCACTGACAGGTCCATCCAAGAGGGCCTGGACTATATCCGCCACCATCCGCAGATCAAGGATGTGCTGATATCCGGCGGTGACCCCCTTCTCCTCAGTGACGAACGACTGGACTGGCTCCTTGCCTCCCTGCGCGCCATCCCCTCCGTGGAGATCATCCGCATCGGCAGCCGGGTTCCCTGCACCCTGCCCATGCGGGTTACGGTCAAACTCTGCCGGATATTGAAAAAATATCATCCCCTGTACATCAACACCCATTTTAACCACCCAGGCGAGATCACCCCAGAGGCGGCCCTGGCATGTAAGCGCCTGGCCGATGCCGGCATCCCCTTGGGCTGCCAGACCGTGCTCTTAAAAGGGGTCAACGACGATGCCCAGACCATGGCCACCTTGCTGCGCAAGCTCCTCACCATCCGGGTCAAACCCTACTACCTCTTCCAGGGCGACCTGACCCGTGGCACCAACCATTTCCGGACCACCATTGAAACTGGCCAGGCCATAATGGCTCAACTCATCGGCCACACCTCTGGCATGGCCGTGCCCACCTATGCCGTGGACGGGCCTGATGGCGCTGGCAAAATACCCCTGACCCCAAACTACATCCAGTCCCTGGGCAAACAACTCTGCTTTACCAACTACCAGGGCAGAACCTGTTTTTATGATAATGGTGGATGAAATCGGGGCGAATCCCCTTAAATTTGGTTCAGCACGGACTACCGTGGATCCTTTTGTTTTAGTTTTTTTGTCTTTGTCCATCCAGCCCTTCGACAGGCTCAGGGAACTTTCCTCTCCGGATAACCTCGGGCCGCCGATCCCGGAGCCTGTCGAAGGGAAGGGACAGGGGGGAATGATGGCAAGGGGATAATGTCAAAGAAACAAGCCTGCCGCTGACATCGTGGCAGACATTAGATAATCAGGGTATGAAGCTGGCCCTGCGCCTTCCAGAACTCAAACTCAGTACCGTTCATGGTTAAGGTGTAGGAACGCCCCGGCTCCATGGCCATTTTGGCGTCAGCGGCAGGCAGGATAAAGAGGGACACCTTTTTATTGCCACGCCTATAGATGAGATAGGCAGCATCACAGTTGCCCAGCTTACAGATCCGGCCACCCACCAGGGTAAAGCCACGGGCAGCCATGTCAGGCAGCGACACGGCATAGCCCATCTTGGCCTCATACCAGGCCGGAATATCAGCCACCTCGTGGGCGGCAAAGGCCAGGGCCTCGGTGCTGACATGGTCTTGCAAGGCCACATTGCCAAGCTGTTCAAAGGAATAAAAACCACCCCTACCATGTTGACCCTGGAATGGGTTTAAGAAAAGGACAAGGAGGGCGGCAATGGCCAGGGCCGGTATAAACCTCCAGGACCAGCCACAAAATCTCTTTGGCTTACTGCTATTTATGCCCATTTCAATCTTTTTTGCCAGGCTGGGCGGCGCCTCAACAGGGATCATCTCCTTCCGGATGAGGCCTTCAAGCTCCTCGTCAAGCTTGTAAAGCTTGCGGCACTCAGGACATTTTTGCATATGACAACGGGCTATCGAGGCATTGCCAGCCTCGGCAAAGTCCCTGTCAACCAACCATTCTTTAAATTCCATACAGGTCATGATTGCCCCCTTACCGCCCTGCTGTTCATCTCGACAATTTTACTCTTTTGGATTGTTACTTCCCTGAGCAGCACTTTTTTCATGGACTGTTTGGCCCGGCTCAGTCTCGACATCACGGTGCCAATGGGGATATCAAGAAAATCGGCAATCTCCTGATAGGACATATCCTCCAAAAAATAGAGAACCAGGGGTGTTTTATACTTTTCAGGCAGACCTTCGATGATCTCCTGGACATGCTCCGACTCCAGTTTTTTCTCCAGGTCACCAACCAGATTAGTGGCAGAAACCCCTTCGAGAAAGTTGAGATAGGAATCATCACTCCCAAGATGGGGCCGCCGTATGGCCTGGCGTTTTTCCTTTAAAAAATTGCTGCGCATGATGGCAAAGAGCCAGCTCCGGCATTTTGACCTGTCACGGAGCTGATGGAAATTACGAAAGGCCGCATACATGGTTTCCTGAACCAGATCTTCGGCATCGTACTGGTTGCGCATATACTTCAAGGCAACGTTGTAAAGAAAGCTGATATGGGGATAGGCCAACTCCTTAAAGAGATGCCTGTTATTCTTCGGCGCTCCAAACAAACCAGCCTCCATTTTTATGATTTTGCCTGACAGAAATGGCACTGCACCAACGAAGCAACAGGAGCTCTAGGCCACCAACGACCCAAGCTTAGAGTTTAGACAAGAAAGCCATGGTTTTTATTCCTTTTCTTTTGGGAGAAAAAAGAAAAGGGCAGATTCAACACATCGGCACAGGGGGAAGAAAAGAGAACGGCGCAATCCCCCACGACACCGCCCCTACCTGACCAGGGCAGGGATCTTCAGGGCGGGGATCATGACGCCGTCAAGATCTGGATAATCCTGGCGATTTTCACCTCCTGCTGACAGAAGGGCCCTGGGCAGCGTATCAGCCTTCACCCCCAGATACTCTGCCAGACGGCCCCTCTCAGGATAGAGGGGCCACCATACCCGGGTGTTAAAAAAACGAAAGGTGAATGGATGGGGATGGGCTTTCTCAAGTAAAAGATCAAGGGCGGCCTTGCTATTGCCCTCATGGGCCAGGGCCAGGGCCTCAAGGGAAATGGCTATTTTCTCCACCAGATCCGCCCTAAAGGAGGAGGGATAACGGGCCGCGACAAAACGCAGCCGGATCGCGGCCTGGCGGCTGAGACCGGGATGACCGGCCTCTGCTGCCAGCTGACCGTAATCAAAGAGGGCCAGGAGAACCTGGGCGGCCTTGCCGGTATCACGGAACCCCCTTTCAGTAATCAGCTCAACAGCGCCCTGCCTGCCATTCCGGACAAAGGCAACATTCACCCTGCTTGCCATTGGCAGGGAAGCGACAATCTCCTGAATCTGACTGACCACGGAGATGGGCTGGCCATTTATGGCTGTCACCTTGTCGCCAAACATGAGACCGGCCTGGACCGCTGGAGAGTTGCCAGACACCCTGGCGAGGGAGGTAAAGAGAAAACCACTCTTGGGATCCCTGACAAAATCAAGTCCCAGTCTTGAGACCATGGGGCTTTTATTAAGGATGGTCTGCACATGATAGGAAAAATAATCCCCCCACTGGGCCAGTGGTATATCGGGATGCTTGAAGTAAAACTCGGCGCCGTTATAGTCGAGGGGCAGAAAAGGTTGTCGGCTGAGAATCTCTTTCAAATACTCCAGGCCTTGACCATATTCGTTGCCGACAAAAAACGTTCGCGCCTTATTAAAAAGAACCGTGGCCTCCAGGTCTGTTTTGGTCAGGGCCGGCACCATCCTTATCCTGTCGGCATCCACCAGCCGCCAGGCATCACGGGCTGTATCAAAGGTAAGGTGGGCTCCCCGGAGGGCAACCGGATGCTCATCAAGGGGCTGCAGACCGGTTGAGCCCACGGTGAAACGCCGGAACCTCCCCTGATCCACCAGGGCGACAATGCCATGGGGACTTATCTCGGCCTGACAACCTGGTGCCAGGGCCAGTGGAAATTCCCTGGCCTTTGCCCCAGAACCAACCGGCAGCAACCGGATGCCGTCCTGCCCACTGACAATGATGTAGGCGCCATCCTTAGAAAAGCGTACATCCTCTGGACCGCTCAGGCCGGGACCAACAGGAAACTCCAGACTTCGGAGCCGTTCGCCGCTCTTTTTATCAAAAAGCCAGACAAGATCCGCCTCTTTACTCTTTTTCTTCAACACCCAGTCAAACTGGTACCGTCCGCCGCGGACCAGGAGATTTTCGCCGCCAGGATCATAGACCAGGGTTTTATCAAAGCGGCCATTGACCTTATTTGAGTCAAAGCTGGACAGTTTTTTGCCCGTGCCAACATCATATCTTTCAATACGGCTTGCCACCTCGGCATCCAGACAGACGGCAAGCTCCTTGCCATCCGGAGAAAAGGCCAGGCCACAGGCGTCATTCAAAAAGGCGTCGTTTGCCAGCACAACCTCGGAGACCCTGCCAGGCGGGAAATGGGCTATACGAATAACGGAACGGCCGATATCGGTTATGGAGTCCTGAATAAAGAGGGCTGATGCATGTTTGCCGGCATCGGCACTGACGGCAAAATTACGACCCAACTCAAGGGCCCCCCTCTTCTTTATCAGCGCCGTATAACGCCAGACCTCGGTATCATTGTCGTAGAGAAAAACCTGGTGCTGCTTCATGGCCGCCACAGAGGCCACAAAAAAACGGCCATCCCCGCTAAAACCCTGGCCAAGGCCCTTGTCATTGCCGGGCTGGGGATAATGACGACCACGCATCCCCTCCAGACGATACTCCTCTACCTTGCCGTTCAGCCCCTCCTGATCAAGGGAGATGACAACCTCATTGCCCAGGGCATATATATGGCATTTCCCCACCACATTATCCCCCTGACCACATTTGGCCAGGGCATCAGCCATGGCAAGATCAAGATCTTCATAGCCCCAGGTGTACCAGGCATCAAAACGCCTATCATCCTGCTTTAAGGCAAATACCTTATAGTGGAGGGGGCTGGTCTTATAGGTATCATAGGCCGCCTGCAACCTGGCCCTGAAGGTAGAGGCCAGGGCCTGGGCAGGCACCATGAGCAGACAGAGCAGCACGGCAATCGAAGCGGGGAGATATCTCCGGAGTACTTTTCTTTTTAGGGTATTCATAGATAGTGCCTGCCCATACATGAGGATTTCTGTTCGAGATCAGGTAAGCGTAGACTCCGGGAATTGCGAAAAAATAATGCTCGGGATATCACACATATGCCTCCGCTTATTTTTTTGAGCATGACGCAGAGACCGGCCCCAAAGAGCATTATGGACAGGCACGAGATAACTGAGTCACAGAAAGGCACACAGGGTGATCAAAAAGGAGGTGGAGAGCTACCCACCCCCCCTCCACCTCCCTGCTGGCCGGAGGGCCGCCGACCGGGGCGCAAAGGCGTTTTACCAGCTTCGATACGGACCTCCACCGTGGCTGCGGCCCTTCGGCCGGCCTGGTCCTCAACCTCCATCACCACCCTTTCTCTGCCCGTAGCAACAGAGGGGGCAACCCTGACCACCCCCTCAAGCTCCCCTGGCAGTCCAGCCTGATACTGGAAGGACAACCCGGGATTATGGGAAAAGCTCATGGTGTAGGGCGGGGAAAAGGTTTCCGGCACCATGACCTTAAAGGCGGCAACCTCTCCGCCACGAATCATGGCCGGCATATCCACCTGGAGTTTGAGGCCGATAATCTCGACAAAAACCTCCTGTTCGGCGATTGAACCGTCAGGGGCAGTGAGCAGCGCCGTCACCCGGGCCCTCTCTCCGGCCCCAATCAAACCAGGGGTAAGACGGATACCAAAGCGGCTCACCTTCCTGGCGGGACCACGATCCTTAAAGGCGGAACGGGTGGCAAGCCGTTTGCCTTGGCTATCAAAGACATCGAGCTGGATAAGGACCGAGGCAACATCATGGGCCAGATGGTAATAGACAAAGATATGGGGGGCCTGGTCCTCATACAAAACGGGTCGATGTTCCTTGCCCTGGGATGATTCGTCAACAAGAAAACCGGTAATGGCGACGGGCTGTTTCACCTCAAAGGCCCTGGAGGCCTGAAAGGCAAGGGTGGGCTGAACAGCGTTCTGGTGGGTGAGAGCCAGATAATACATGCCGTTGGCAAGTCCCCTGGTGGGAATCGCAAAGGAGACGAACTCCTGCCCCCCCATCTCTAAGAGCTGCCGGATCTTGCCATGGCCGGAAACGGCTTGACCCGACTCATCATAGAGCTGCCAGATCAGGTTGCCAAGAACAGCCTTTCCTGAACCACCCAAAAGCGGCAGCCACCCCTGGGCGGTGAGCAGCCTGCCATCGGTAATGGCAGAGGTAAGGAGGGGGCCGGACATGGAGTCAAGGCGCAGCTCAAATTCAAAGGGCTGGGGAGGGAGGCCCTGGGCCGCATCTGCCGGGGAAGAAACAACCAATCCGGCGGCAAGCGCAACACAGAGCCAGACAAGAATAATCCTTGCCAGAGGCTTCTTTATATGGACACCCGCCCCTGGGAAGTTTGGGGTACACCAAGAGGAGCAAAGAGAGGTAGAGCAAGGGGCAGAAAGCATCAGTAGACTACCAAAAAGATGGCCACCCCAGGCGGGCAAGGGCCGCTTGGACGTGTGGTGTATTTTTTATATCACTTACAGTGAAGACCCAGGCGCCCCCTGACATCAGCCCTATTTGTAAAGATAGTATGAATGGCAAGAAGAATCAACAACTGCTCTTTTTTTAGCCACCGGCCAGCATCCCCCGGAGCGGGGCGGCCACATCCTCCACCCCAACATCGATCATACAGCTAAAATCGGCCTGACACTCCCTCTTCAGGCAGGGTTGACAGTCCAGCTCCTTTCTCACCACCACCGCCCTCTGCGAATAGGGGCCGGTGGCAATATGATCGGTGGAGCCAAAGATGGCCACCAGGGGTGTCTGGACAGCGGCGCCCACATGCATCAGGCCGGAATCGTTGGTGACAAAGGCATCGCACTGGCCAATCAGGGCCATGGCCTGGCCCAGGGTCGTTTTTCCTGCCAGGCCGGTGATAAACTGCGGTCCATGACTGACAATGGTATCGATGGTCGCCACATCCGCCTTGGTGCCAAAGACCACGGCATGGACATCAGACTCTTCATGCAGGCGGGCACAGAGCTCACCATAGCGCTCAGCAGGCCAGCACTTGGCCGGACCAAAGGCGGCACCGGGGTTGATCCCCACCAGGGCCCTGCCTCCAACCTTGACCTTAAACTCCCTGGCCCA
>JAUVQZ010000235.1 GCA_030597865.1 Pseudomonadota bacterium
AATAGCCCCTGTGTCTGGCCTGTCAATGGTTTTTGCCCCCCGGGAGGTGGCCTGTGGAAAATTTGCATATAGTCTGTCCGGCCTGTCATGGGACAAGCCGCGTGGCAGTGCTGAAGTTAACGGCCGGCCCCAGGTGTGGTCATTGTCAGCACCAGTTGTTCAGCGGTGAGCCGGTGAGGGTTGGTTTTGATGATTTTGAAAAGCATGTCTATCGGAGTCATATCCCGGTCCTTATCGACTTTTGGGCCCCCTGGTGTGGTCCCTGTGAGATGATGGCCCCGGCCTTTGCCGCAGCGGCAAAGGAGCTGGAACCCCATGTCCGCCTCTTGAAACTTTCCACCGAAGAAGAGCCCATCATGGGCCGGCGCTGGAATATCCGCTCCATTCCCACCCTGGTCTTGGTGAAAGATGGCAAAGAGATCGCCCGGCAGCCCGGTGCCTTGGATCGAGATGCCATTGTCAACTGGACCCGTCAGTATCTCTAGGCAGGAGTAACGTTACAACAAATGCTTATTCTGAAATGTGCAGCCTGCAAAAAGAAGCTCTGGCGCTACGACAAGATCGGCCAGGGTGAGCTCATGCGCTGCCATAAGGCCCGGATTGATAAGGTCTATGGCCTCGAAGAGAATAACGGCAAGATATGCTGTTGCTGCGGGCGCGCTGTGGGCATCGACAAGGGCAGCTATTATCAGATGATCAGGAAGGCCTTTACCTCGTCCGGATCCAAACGAAACAGCGCTGAGAAAAACAAGCGGCATCGGTAGGGCGAGGGGGGGGGAATGGTTCAGTCAAGGTCATCAAAGTCCCGGCGAACCCTCTTGTTGCCCCTGCGGTAGCCGCTGCCATCGCCATAGTCGAAAAAATTCGTATACCTGCTGTGATGGGCCCTGGTGCGCTTGGCGTGTTTGATGGGGCACCAGTATTGTTCGGTACGGGCTGCAATCTCTTGGGTATAGGCGATGAGCCCGGTGAAATAACCGCAATAATAGCAGTTTATTTTTTCAATTCCGTTGAGGTAGCTCAGGTAATGGCGGTCAATGATAATGTAATCGGACCGTTTGACCTTGGGAATGGAGTAGACCGGGAAACAGATTGTCTGGAAGATGGAGACCACCAAGTCCATTAAGAGGGCAGGGGGCAGGCATGACCAGATGAAAGGAACGGTGATAATGTTCAAAAGGGCCGCATCCTTGAGGTAATGACGGATCTTCTTTATGAGCCTCCTGTTCTGCCTTTTTATCTCCCCTTGAAAATAGACCTTCCTATTGCGTATCTCGTATGAATACACCTTTTCCCTCTTGTGGAACTCATCCACCAGCTCCTTTTCCAGCTGTTTTATGGAACGAAGTAACTCCTGGATCCTATCTCTCATCGGCACTCCTGGGTGGGGTGGAAGATTGCTGTTTGGCAAGGCCTGTGGCTGCCACGCTCTTGTCGTTAAGGTTTAAGCAGCAGGATCTCCAGCAGGAGAATCAGGGCCACGGTGATCATGGCAATGAGCAATGTCCGTATTCCCATCCACAGCCAGAATTGGTTGCTGACCCGGCCCAGAAAAACGCCAAGGAGGAAGATAAGGAGTAAGGCATTGATTATTGCGGCGCTAAAAGGGGAGATGGAGAACTGGACCAGATTATTGTCGGCCAGCCAGAGTGGGGCGATGATCAGTACTGAGATGATAAAGGGGGCCAGGCCGTTGACCAGGGCTACCATGATGGGGATGGCGCGGCTGGCATAACCATAGTTGGTATTCGTCAGGTCGGAGAGCAACGCCCCCTCCAGCTCCTGCAGTTCTTTTCTGCGTTCCACCGTTTCACTGAGATAGGCACTGCTCAGACCGCTGACCAGCAAGGCCACAGCTGCGCCCAGGCAGCCATTTATGGCCATTGAAAGGTCAATCCTGTCACCTGCTGTCTGAAAACCCACCATCAGGCCCAGCATGGTCAGGGCACCGTCAAAGCCATTGGTGACCAGATAGCGGCGGGCAATACCCCGGGCCTGGTTGAGCTGTGAGACAAGATTGCTGTTTGGGGCAAAGAGCATGGTCGGGGCTTTGTGTCCTGGTTAGCAAGGAGATAGGTTTACGGTTTGTGGTGAGATGCGGCCTGCACTCGAGCCTGGCAGTCTGGGTCGATTTCTCGGCTTTGCAGTGGATCTATGTCCACGTTTGACAGACCCCTAGGGGGATGCCATTCCGTCAACATCCACCTCATCGATACTGTGCACTGATGCCCCCATTTTCTGTATCTCCTCACGTATGTTGTCAAACTGCAGGTCACTTCCCTCTATCCCCAGGAGGATATTTTCGGTCATCTTGTCAACGGCGGTAACGGTGATTTTGATCCGGTAATCTGAGGCCAGATCGGCAAGACAGGAGGCGAAGTCAACGATGTTTGGCTGGTGGGGCTTCAGAACATCAAGGATTAATCTACGTATCTTTGACATGGACATAAGAAGGGGTAGAGGTTGCCACAAGAGACCAGGCAGTGACTGTCTGCTGGTAAGGCCATGGTAAATGGTATCATACTTTGCTGATCAAGGACAATCGCTGCCTGGATGTTTGTTGGTCCTGGTCACTATGCCTTTATGCCGCTTTTTGAGAAGAAGAAGGCCATAGATGGTGATGTTGACGGCCAGCACCAGAAGGCCAAGAAGTATCTGGCCCTCCCTGGTCAGTCCAGGCGGGTAGACCAGGGGGATGATGTAGTGATCGATAAAGCCGTTGTGCTGGAAGTCATGTCCCGTGGCCTGGCGAAAATGGTGCTCAAGGGGGGTCAGGGGGCAGGTCCAGCCCTGTAATTCAACCACCGCCCCCCCACAGGGCTGCCGGGATGTGGAGGTAGGCCAGCCTGGGCCAGCGCAGGACAAGGAGCCCGCCCAGGATGACAAAGAGAATAAAGAGGAGGTGGACAAGGACCACCATATCGCCGGCAAGTTGGGGGGGCATGGCATATTCCACAATCCCGTGAGGTTAGAGGGGCAGATCGTGGCCCTTGTAGAGGGCGGCGATCTCCCCACTGAATTTTTTTTCAATCCCATGGCGCCTCAGCTTGAGCAGGGAGGTGACCAGACCATCCTTGAGGCTCCAGGAATCATGGCTGAGATGCACGGTCTTGATCTGGGCGTAGGAGGGGAAGGCGCCCAGCAGGGTCGCCAACCTCTTGACAACCAGGTCTGTAACCAGGGGAGAGGTGAGGAGGGCAGGGTCGCCGGGGTCCTGGCCCAGGTCGCGGCAAAACTCCTGCCAGGCCGTGTGGTCGAGAATAATCAGGGCCGCCAGATAGGGCTTGGCCTCACCAATGACCATGGCCTGGTAAAAGAGGGGGTCCTCGGTGATGGAGACCTCAAGGTCTGTTGGCGCTACCTTCTCGCCGGTGGAGGTGACGATAATCTCCTTGAGGCGGCCGCGGATGAAGAGACGCTGCTGGTCATCGATCTCCACCACATCACCGGTGGCCAGCCAGCCCTCTCCATCCACAGCGGCCCGGAAATCATCAGGCCGCTGCCAGTAGCCGATCATGACGCAGGCGCTGCGGACAAAGAGCTCGTTATCCGTGCCGAGCCTTACCTCAACCCCGGGCAGGGGGCGGCCCACCGAGGCGGGGACGTTATCAATCAGGGTGTTGGCGCTGACCACGGGTGCGCTCTCGGTCAGGCCATAGCCCTGGACCAGGGGCAGGCCCAGGCCGATAAAGAGGCGGCCCACCTTGTCGTGCAGCGGGGCGCCGCCGGTCACGGCCAGGCGTAGCCGGCCCCCCAGCCGGTCAAGGATCTTCTTGGCGACCAGGGGCTGCAACAGGGGCCATAACAGGT
>JAUVQZ010000093.1 GCA_030597865.1 Pseudomonadota bacterium
GTGATGTCCTTGATCTCATAGCGCAGCACCTTGATTCCCCAGTTCTGGGACGCCTCGTCAATGGCGTTGACCACCTGCTGGTTCAGGGAGTCCCGCTCCTCAAAGGTGCGGTCCAGTTCAATCTTGCCGATCACCGAACGCAGGGAGGTCTGGGCCAGCTGACTGGCGGCAAAAAAGTAGTCGTCAATGCCATAGGCCGAGAGCTTGCTGTCCATGACCTGGAGATAGAGGACACCATCCACGGCAACCGAGACATTATCCGTGGTGATACAGTCCTGGGAGGGGATGTCCAGCACCTCCTCTTTAAGGGAGCGGCGGTAGGCAACATTATCAAGGAAGGGTATCAGGATATGAAACCCGGCCCCCAAGGTCTTGCTATATTTGCCGAGGCGCTCAACGATGAACTCGGAACGCTGGGGCACGATAATGGCGGTTTTGATCAACAGAACAATAATGATGACCGCGACGACACCAACAATGATTAATGAATCTCCCATCTTTTTCTCCTAAATTTATAATGGTTTTACCTTGAAGGTCAGCCCATCTTCCGAGGTCTGGCTGTCAATGATGACGGACTTGCCCTTCTCAATATCCTCTTCAGCAACGGCCCGCCAGAAACTGCCCATCACCTTGATCTCACCCACCATATTCGGGGCAATGGCCTTGGTAACCTGGGCGGTTTTGCCTATTTTCGAGTCCATATAGCGATCATCAACATCATCGCGGGTCATCCCCTTGAAGGTCTTGAGGCTGTATCTGCGCAGGGTAAAGAGGGAAATGAGCGAGGCGACAACAAAGACGATAACCTGGCTGGTGAAACTGACGTTGGTGGTCCAGGCAACAATGGCGGCAATCCAGCTGCCGGCTGTAAAAAAGATGAGGATCAGCCCTGGCAGGGCCAATTCTCCAACCAGAAAGGCGACGCCGACAAGAAACCAGATAAGCTGCGGTGAAAGGGGCAAGGGCATGGTCTGACACCAAGATTGAGGGTTGAAGAAAAGCGATGACCCGGCCCAAAGTCATAGCATTGGGGAATGGGCCTGAGCTTTCAGGCAGGTG
Source organism: Pseudomonadota bacterium (assembly GCA_030597865.1). Lineage (GTDB taxonomy): Bacteria > Desulfobacterota > Desulfobulbia > Desulfobulbales > SURF-16 > BM506. The sequence goes on from JAUVQZ010000093.1 coordinate 1,060, forward strand.
ATACGTAATCGCTTTTTTCGGGTCGTCTAAAAAAATCGGGCAGGAGGCCCGAATCACACTCATCCTAGCAGCAGGGCAACTCTCCCGCCACCCTTTTCACCCCCTAAGTCCGCAACCATCTCCGGCGGCCAACCGGCAACGTAAAAAAACAATGCCGGACGGCTTATCCCGATGCACCTCTCCTGCGCCCGTGATATCTACGCATCAAAACAGGCTTGTCTTATCCGGGCCAGCCATCATCAACCGGCTCATACCTCAAGGCGGTGTCAGGTATAACCAAACTCTTTGCAGGCGGGGGCGACTCACAGAGTGTCAAGGATAAAGATCTAACCCCTCGACTTCCGACTTGCGCTCGACTTCGACCCCTCGACTTCGCTCGACTTGCGGAAGCCGTTAAAACTGGCGTGCTCGCGCGTCGTGCTTGAGCGAATTGTTTTTATATTTCAGAACCAGTCTTCAATGCTCAGACCCTGAACCCTGTTGAATTCTTTTGTGTTGTGGGTAACTAATGTGGCGTTCTGGCTTAGGGCTATTCCCGCGATAAGAGTATCGTACGGGCCTATAGGTGTGCCTAGATTTTCAAGTTCAGCTCTTATCATTGCCGCAACTTCGGCTTCCTTTGATGCAAAGGGTAAAATGGTAATGCGCGAGACTAGAGACTCTAATTGTTGTTTTCTTTTTTTTGGGTTGTTTGATTTTGCTATTCCGACTTCAAGCTCGTAAAGAGCGATAGAGGGTATAGAAATATCTTTTGGGGATTTAGACAGCAATCTTTCTGCGACATTGCCCATGCCTTTGAAGAAATAAATAAGTGTATTTGTGTCAAGGAGATACAATTTTAGAGTCCTTCCCTGGGAGAGTCATGGCCAGCGTTTGATCTGATTTCTTCGAGAGTGGGGAACTCATTTTTCCAGCTTCCTACCAATTTGACGACATCTTGAGGCCATTCCGTTATTGTTTTTTCTTCTATAATTCCAGCAACCCACTTGCTAACGGATAAATGGCTTGATTTGGCAGCTTTTTTCATTTTGCTTTCAGTCTCATTGTCGAGATAGATGGTTACCTGACCCATGTTAACACCTCACTGAGTTTTTGTAGTATAAGTGTAATTATAATTGCAGCGAGATCGGTTGTCAAGTTGCTGGATGGAGCGTACGTGAACGGGTGAACGGGGTCGGGCCACGCTACCTAACTGAAACAATTGACCAAAAAAGAGCCAAAAAAGAGGGTCGCCAAAAAAGAGGGTCGAATCTTTATCCTTGACACTTGCTGTTAACATCTTGATATCAAACACCATTTTTGAGAGTTCAAGGTGGGGTGTTTGGCTTGGCTCTTAATCTGGGCTGTCACCAAGCTTGGCCCCATTTTGTATAATTGGGTTTTATGCGTCCGCCAGGGACGGCACCTCATCTTCGCCGGACATAAGGTGCAACAAAGCCGCCAACCACAATCTTTATCAGATTATCTTTTCCCGACCACCACCCCAGAAAACAAGGAAAGACGATTAAGATAAAAAATCTCAATCGCCTCTTGGTGTGCAAGGTGTCAAGGATAAAGATCTGACCCCTCGACTGCTCTCCAAAGTCATAATATTCGGGAATGGGCCTGAGCTTTCAGGCAGGTGATACGTAATCGCTTTTTTCGGGTCGGCTAAAAAAATTGGGCAGGAAGCCCGAATCACATTCATCCTAGCAGCAGGGCAATTCTCCCGCCACCCTTTGATGTATAAAACCTACAATTCTCATCTTCGCCTTGCAATGCGGGCACTCAAGTCCCCGTAGGGGGCAGGGTTGACTTATGGGGTTGTTCAGCGTTTGCCTTCTTATCTGTCAAGGGATCCCCCATGATCGAGTCTCACCGGGCTGACAAAGCCTTGAGGCTTAATGGCAAGAACCGAGCAGTTAAGCTGGTTGAGAATGCCCTCGGCGGTATTACCCATGATAAAGCCGGGTAGGCCGGTGCGGGCCACCGTGCCCATGACCACCAGATCAGCCTTAATTTCCTCGGCAAGCTGGGGAATGACCTGCTCGGCTTGGCCCTCCAGCATATGGACCTTGAGGTGGAGATAATCCTGCTCCTTATCGCCAAGCAGGGTCTGGAGCTGGTTCTCAAAGGCCCTATGTCTATTTTTTATGTCCTGGCCCTGGATCTCTATCCACCTTTTAACCTCCTCCTTTTGGGACTTGAAGCGATGGGAGGTGAGCATGCTTTTGCCAACCACATGCCAGGCATGGACAATATGCAGTTCACTGAACTGGCCAAAGGCGACCGAGGCGGCCATTTCAAGAATCTGCCGGTTGAGGGCGTCTGTCTTTTGGTCATCAACGGAGGGTTCGATATCCACGGCCGCCAGAATGCATTGATACTTCTCCTGCTCACCCGGTTTCAGGAGCCAGACAGGGCAGGGACATTTGCGCAGGAGGTGCATATCAGAAGAACCAAAGAGCATCCTCTGCATGACATTTTTCTGCCGGGCGCTTTTTAAGACCAGGTCATGGCCCCCTTGTAACACCTTGCGGATGATTTCAAGAAAGGGGGTTCCCTGGAGAACATCAATGGTCACCGGCACCTCAGTGCGAATGCCCTCAATCAGCTCTTCAAGGCCACTGCGCCGTTCCTTGACCATGATCTGATGGAGTTCACGGGACCAGCTTTGACCCATGAGGCGGCTCATGTCGTGGGGCACATCCTTTAAGACGTCAATAATGGTCAAACGGGCCTGGTTAATGGTGGCAAGGTCAATGGCCCGCTGCAGGGCGACCTCCTGGTCGGCACTATCCTCAAGGACCAAAAGAAGATTCTTAAAGCGTTGCATGGCTAGCCCTCCTGTGAATGTATCCCCTAAACGGTTTGTCTTTTGTAATGGTTTATGAATAGTGTGGAGATGCCTGGATAGAAAGTCAAGAAACTATCAACCCCTGGTGGTTGCTCTGCCAGGACCCCCTCCCATCCAGAAAGCCTTCCAGCTCACCATGGCCAGTGGCCATGGGTTGAGATCAACCCCCGGGCAAGAAAAACCACCCTCAACCCTTGACCTTTGACCATGGTCCAGTGTTTATCTTTACCCTAAGGGCAGTTGCAATATCTCTTGGAGGAATACGATGATGAAGGGCTTAACCATTGGCAAATTGGCGAAAGGGGCCGGCGTTACCGTTGACACGGTACGCTTTTACGAGAGGAGGGGCCTGATCGCCGAACCGGCTCGGACCCAAGCAAACTACCGGCTCTATCCGCCAGAGGATGTTGCCCTGCTCAAATTTATTAAAAAAGCCAAAGATCTTGGTTTTTCCCTTAATGAGATCAAGGAACTTCTGGTTTTTCGCCACGACCCAGACACCTCCAGGGCAGAGGTCAAGGCCCGCATCCAGGACAAGATCACAGACATCAAAAATAAGAGAGAAGATCTCGCCACCATGCTGGAAACCCTGCAGAGACTGGCCGATTCCTGCGACGGGCAAGGCTCTGTGGCCGGGTGTCGTATTATAGAGGCCCTTAACGCAGATACAGATGGTCACCATCACCATCAAGGAGGTGGATCATGACACTTACAACTATTTTGGGATTATTGGCATTTGGCGTCTTTCTTTACCTGATGATGAAAAACGGCGGTTGTTGCGGCGGCCATAAGCACAACAGTCACGGCCACCAGGGCCGGGATTGCGCCAATCACCAGAAGGTCCTTGAAGAGGATGAAAATGGCCCGCAGAAGGATCCGGTCTGCGGCATGACGGTGGACAAAAATTCGCTGGCCAGTGAACATCAGGGCCGGACCTTCCACTTCTGCTCTGCACAGTGCCAGAAAAAATTTGACTTGGCCCCTCAGAAATATGCAGATAGTACATAAGATATGTAGATAGTACCAAGGGGTGACCGAGATCGGTATCCCCGCGTTTATCACCGTAATATCTCTTTTCAAGCGGAGGTGAGCATCATGGCCACGACCACCCATAAACACGCCCATGAACCAGGGCATCATCACCAGGTTCAGCCAAAGCACTATGTTGACCCGGTCTGCGGAATGAGCACCGCTGATGAAACCGCCTTTAGCCCCCATGAATACAAGGGCACCACCTTTTACTTCTGTAGCGATCATTGCCTTGCCAAGTTCAAGGAAGAACCGGCGGCCTATGGGGCCCAGGAGAAGAAGGAGTGCTGCCACGCTAAAGATAAGCCAACCGTCTATACCGATCCGGTCTGTGGCATGAGCACCGAGGATGAACAGGCCTTTTCCACCCTTGAGCATGGGGGGAAATCATACCATTTCTGCAGCGACCACTGCCTGGCAGCATTTAAGGGTAATCCCGGCCTCTTTATCGGCAGCGGTAATGGCCCTCAACCCCCGGCGCCTAAAGACCCTGGCCAAGGCACAACCTACACCTGCCCCATGCACCCCGAGGTGGAGCAGGAGGGCCCCGGCCCCTGTCCGAAATGCGGCATGGCCCTGGAGCCTTTAACCCCGGTTGCCCTGGCAAGCCGCACGGAATATAGCTGTCCCATGCATCCGGAGATAGTCCAGGATTCCCCGGGCTCCTGCCCCAAATGCGGCATGGCGCTGGAAAGCCGCACCATCTCCCTTGATGATGAGGAGGAGAACCCCGAGTATGATTATATGCGCAAACGCTTTATCTTCGGGGCTATTCTCACCCTGCCGCTGGTTGTCATTGCCATGCGGGACATGCTGCCAGGCGGCCATCTCATCGACAACCTGGCCGCACCCCAGACCCTGGGCTGGCTGGAGCTGATCCTGGCCACCCCGGTGGTGCTCTGGGCTGGCTGGCCTTTTTATGTGCGGGGCCTGCAATCAATTATCAATAAAAGCCTCAATATGTTTACCCTGATCGGTCTGGGCGTATCCGTGGCCTATATCTACAGCCTCATCGCGGTGCTTATGCCCAATATCTTCCCGGCCACCATGCGGGGACCAAGCGGCGCAGTGGGGGTCTATTTCGAGGCGGCCGCAGTCATCGTCACCCTGTTCCTCCTGGGCCAGGTTCTGGAACTGCGGGCCCGCGGCCAGACCGGCGCGGCGATCAAGGCCCTCCTGGGCCTGGCCCCCAAGACGGCGCGCAAGGTCAACGATGACGGCAGTGAGGAGGATATCCCCCTGGAGCATGTCAAGTCCGGGGATCGGCTGCGGATCAGACCGGGGGAAAAGGTGCCGGTGGACGGCGTGGTCCTGGAAGGGGCAAGCGCGGTGGACGAGGCCATGATCTCCGGTGAGCCGCTGCCGGTTACCAAGCAGACCGGCGACAGGGTGATCGGCGCCACGGTCAACGGCAAGGGGACTATGATCATGCTGGCCGACAAGGTGGGCAGCGACACCCTGCTGGCCCGCATCGTCCAGATGGTGGCCGAGGCCCAGCGCAGTCGCGCCCCGATCCAGAAGATGGCTGATCTGGTGGCCGGCTATTTCGTGCCCATGGTCATTGCTGTGGCCCTTCTTGCCTTTGGCGTCTGGTATGTTGTCGGCCCTGATCCACGCCTAGCCTACGCCTTGATCGCAGCGGTATCGGTGCTGATCATTGCCTGCCCCTGTGCCCTGGGCCTGGCCACACCCATGTCCATCATGGTGGCCACCGGCAAGGGCGCCACCATGGGGGTGCTGTTTAAAAACGCCGAGACCATTGAGACCATGCGCAAGATCGATACCCTGGTGGTGGACAAGACCGGCACCCTGACCCTGGGCAAGCCCAAGCTGACCGCTGTGGTCACGGCTGACACCATGCCAGACGGGGAGATGCTCTCCCTTGCGGCCACATTGGAAAGGGGCAGTGAGCATCCTCTGGCTGCGGCCATTGTGGCCGGGGCAACCGATAGGGGTGTTAGCCTTGGAGATCTGAAAAATTTTGACTCCCATACCGGCAAGGGTGTCTCCGGTCAGGTGGCGGGCAAAACCGTGCTGCTGGGCAATCTAAAGCTGCTGGATGATTTTTCGGTGGATCCCGGCATCCTGGCTGGGCAGGCGGAAGAGATGCGGGGTGAAGGCCAGACCGTGATGTTCGTGGCCGTGGCTGGCCAGATCGCCGGTCTGCTGGCCGTGTCCGATCCGATCAAGGAGACCACCCCCGAGGCCATCAGACAACTGCACAGCGAGGGCATCCGCATCGTCATGCTCACCGGCGACAATAGAGCCACGGCCGAGGCGGTGGGCAATAAGCTGGATATTGACGAGGTGGTGGCCGAGGTGCTGCCCGATGAAAAGGCGGCCGCGGTGAGGAAGTTTCAGGATGAAGGCCACATGGTGGCCATGGCGGGCGACGGCATTAACGATGCCCCTGCCCTGGCCCAGGCCCATGTTGGCATTGCCATGGGCACCGGCACCGATGTGGCCATGGAATCGGCTGGCGTCACCCTGGTCAAGGGTGATCTGATTGGTATTATCCGGGCCCGCAAACTGAGTCGCGCCACCATGGCCAATATCAAGCAGAACCTATTCTTTGCCTTTATCTATAACTCCCTTGGCGTGCCGGTGGCAGCCGGAGTTCTCTACCCCTTCTTCGGCATCCTGCTCAGCCCAATGATTGCGGCAGCGGCCATGAGCCTCTCCTCGGTTTCGGTTATCAGTAATGCCCTCAGACTACGAGGGCTAAAGGTTGGAGATTAAAAAAACATTCAGGCTGTTTGGCATGGAGATGGAGAATAATCATGACAGAGACAACACCGGCATACGGCCTCTGGCCCCTGGTGATCCTGAACTCGGCAGTATTTATCCTCTTTGCCTTTAGTTTCATCAGGCCGAAGACCAGACTTGACTGGCGCAGTCTGGGGGCATTTTCCGCCTTTATGGTGGCCCTGTTCGTCGAGATGTATGGCTTCCCGCTCACCATCTATTTTCTATCGGGCTGGCTGCAGAGCCGATTCCCCAACACCGACATCTTCGCCCATGGCAGCGGCCATCTCTGGTTCACGATTTTGGGCCTTGAGGGCAATCCCCATACAAGTCCCATCCACCTGGTGGCCAACCTCCTTATAATCGCCGGCTTTTACCTGACCTACAGGGCCTGGCAGGTGCTGCATGCGGCGCAACAGGCAGGGCAACTGGCCACAACCGGGCCCTATGGGCTGGTCCGCCATCCGCAGTATGACGGTTTTATCCTGGTCATGTTCGGTTTTCTGCTGATGTGGCCGACCTTTCTCACCCTGATCATGTTCCCGATTCTGCTGGTTGTCTATACTCGGCTGGCAAAACAGGAGGAAGGCCTGGTGAGAAAGGAGTTTGGCCAGGCCTACGATGTCTATGCCCAGCACGTTCCGGCCTTTATACCACGGTTGAAGAGATGATTAATAACCATGTGAGGAGCGAATTATGACAAGCCTGACCGGACATCCTGCCCCCCCCTTTCATCTGCCAGATAGTGAGGAAAAGGTCCACCATCTGGCCGACTATAAGGGCTCTTGGCTGTTGTTGGTCTTCCACCGGCATCTTGGCTGACTGCCCTGCCGAGCCCACCTTCTGCAGTTGCAGAAGCAGGAGAGAGATTTTAGAAAGCGTGGGGTGAAGATCGTGGTGGTCACCTTTGAATCAGGATCTTCTGCCCGCAGCTATCGTGAAGAAACGGGCCTGGATTGGCCACTGCTCATCGATGAGAACAAAGAACTGTACCGAGCTTACGGCATGCGTGCCGCCTCCCTTTGGGATATCTGGGGACCAAAGACCTGGTGGGTCTATGGCAGGGAGATCCTCAAGGGAAATACACCGAAAAAGCCCACTGGTGATATTTATCAACGGGGCGGGGACGTGTTGATCGATCAGCAGGGTATGGTGCGCCTCCATCATGTCGGTGCAGGTCCGGCGAATCGCCCTTCTGTGGCGACAATTCTTCACTGTCTAACCAGTACAGTGTAAACTTTAAATCTTTGAATAGGTGTTTAGCGCTTTAGGCTATTAGGGCGCTAGACATAAGGCCATGCACACCTAATAGCCTAAAGCGCTAACAACCTGAAGGATGCTTCACTTAACCAAGACCTGATGTTGACACAGCTGCGAAGATTAAAGGTTTACCTTGCACCAGGGGAGCCATTGAATCGTCCCTCTTCCCTTTCTTCAACCCTCAACGCCTCCTGCGCTTCACCCTGCTGGTGGCCTGGGCAATGAGCGGGTCATCGGGCCAGTAATGTTTGGGGTATCTGCCCTTGAGTTCTTTTTTCACCTCATGATAGGTGGTCTGCCAGAAACCGGCAAGATCCCGGGTGACCTGGATAGCTCTGCCTGCCGGTGACAACAGGTGGACAAGTATCGAAACTTTCCCCCCAAACACGGTTGGGCTGACTGTGGCCCCGAACATCTCCTGAAGACGCACAGCAAGAATGGGTGGCTCGCCGGCCTTGTACAAAAGCCGCTTTTTTGAGCCACTGGGCACCTGAAAATGGCTGGGGACCAACCTGTCAAGCTGCTGTTGATCCTGCCAGGAGAGAAGAGAAAGCAGGATTGGATAGAGATCGAGCTTGTTAAGCTGCTTTAAGCTGGTAATGCCATTAATATAGGGTTCAAGCCAGGAAGGATCATTTAGCAGACTGGTATCAGACACGTCAGGCCATCTATCAGGATCCCAGCCATGGGCCGACTGCATTCTGGCCTGAAGCTCCCGGCTCTTTTTCTGCCAGCCCAAACAGTCAATCCCGGTCTGGCGTATGCCTTCAACGAGGCATTGCCTTATTCTCTCTGGATCAACCTCGGGCAATGGTTCCCTTGCAAGTTCCAGGCTGCCGAGCAACAGGACAGAGGCCGCCTCCACCTGGGTCTTATTCCACACCACCCTGTCGTCCCTGGTCAATAAATGGCCATGGTGGCCGGTAATGTCTTGCCGGGCAAGAGCGGCCCCCATAAAAATTCGTCCCTGCTGTTTTCCGCCATCGACATGGGCGGCCACCAGAAAATCAGCCCGGTGCAGATGATCTCCAACAGGGACGATGACGCCGCGACCTGAGGACAGGAGGTGCTGACTGGAACCTGGTTTCTTTTGGGCTATGCGATCAGGGTAGGCATAGGCCAGCAGATTGCCTGACTCCTGGAAGTCCTGTTTTGCTCCGTCCACGCCAAGCAGGCGTTGGTATTGGTTGGCCTCCTGAAGGATACGTCGACAGAGTGAGGGGTCTGCGCTCCGGGCCCGGACCATGGTTGACCCTTCATCCTCAAAGAGACGTAAAACCTCCAGACGATCCTCAATATCAACACTTCGCCCCCCATCACCGCCGCTCAATAGATCACGATTTTGCAATAGGGCGGCCAACCGGCAGGCCAGGGGACCATGGCCCAGATCCCGACCACGCAACAGCATCAATGCCAGGCGTGGGTGGAGGGGCAGGGCGGCGATTTCTCTGCCGATAGTGGTGAGAACACCTCTGCCGTCAAGGGCGCCAATCTGGACCAGAAGTTCCCGGGCCAGATTCACCTGCCCAGGCCGGGGTGGATCAAGCCAGGTCAGGTCGCCGGGATCCGTCACCCCCCACAGCAGAACCTCGAGAAGCAAGGGGGCGAGGTCAGCATTGACAATTTCCGGGGCCTGGAAATCTGCCCTTGAGTGATGCTCCCCCTCTGTCCACAATCGGTAA
>JAUVQZ010000153.1 GCA_030597865.1 Pseudomonadota bacterium
GCTGTTGAGATGGACGTCAATCACCTCATCCCACTCCCGGCGCTGCATCATGGGCAGCAGGGTGTCCCGGGTGATGCCGGCGTTATGGATAAAGGCAAAGGGCGTCTCCTCGGCCAACAAGGGTTCCAGGGAGGCGGTGGCCTCCTCCTCGTTTGCCACATCAAAGGAGAGCAGGCGGCAGCTACGCCCCAGGGCCTCAATGTCTGCCTGGACCTGGGCCGCAGCCCCATGGGAGGAGTGATAGTTAAGCCAGATGTCATAACCACTGGCCGCCAGGCGGAGCGCAATGGCCGCGCCAATACCACGACTGGCCCCGGTGATAAAGGCAATGGGGGGTGATCCGTTTGTCATAAGGTTACCTTTAATAATTGCTTTTCGGAGTCTCGCAAGCTCGCTTACCTCGGCCAGTGGGACGGCTCGGAGTCTGCGCTTACCTGACCGTGCGACGATCTCTGCATTATGCCCAAAAATGTATCCCCGGAGGTAGGGGAAACGAAGTGTAGTCCCAGGCATCATAACGAAACAAGGAGCTGGCAGGAACCACATGACTCACTGTCTTTGTCCGTGCCCCTTCTTGCACCTTGTACCTTGATGGTTACCCCTGTCCTCCAACAGCGCCAAAGGCGCATCTTGCCGTGCCAAAGGGCGCCTCCACCTGCCAGCTCCCCTGCCCTTGTCCAGCCATAATGTCTTCCAGGGCCTTGGTCACCGAGAAACAGTGGGCCAGGGTACCCGGAAGAAAGACAGACAAATCCACGGAGGCAGAAAAAATCTCATCATGGCGGAGCAGCAGATGGGATTCGTCATTATAGACCTCATCAATGACAATCTCGCCAAGGTCGATGCCACCAGTACCAGCAGCCAGTAACCAGGCCACGGCCCCCCTTTGCGGCAATCGCACCGCCCCTCCGGCCAGGCGGGCTGCTGCCTCATCAATAACCGGACAGGACTCCTCCACCCCAAGGACCAGGGCATAGGACAAAACCCCTGTGGCCAGGGCAGATTTCGCCTCAAGCAAAGCGGCCAGAAAGGGCCAGCTATTAAGGGTGATGGTCTGGGCCATGCCCTGGAGGTTTAAGAGGCGGGATACATAACCAGCAGCGGCATTATTCACCGAATGGGAAAAGAGGGTGGGCGAGACCTGACCCTTACCTTTGTCAAAGAGGCTATCCAAAAAATCAATATTGGTCTGCAGGGGGCCAGTGGTGGACCCCACATAGAGACCCACATCAGCCGGTTGACATTGGCCCATAATTCCGGACTGTTCCAGGGCGCCATGACCTGCCAGCACCGCCAGCTGGATAAAGGGATCGGCCCGGCGCAAACCACCCTGAAGATGGGGCGCCCCGCTAAAATCAATATCACTCACCATGGCCGAGGCCAGCACAGAGACATTAGCCATGGGCCGCCTCCAGAATCAGACAGCCGTTGCCGCCGCCAAAGGCCAGGGACTGGGAGATACCCACGGGCCCGGCAAGACCCACCTCTTCGCGCCCTGGCAAGGGCTGGTAGGCCAAGGCCGGATCAATATCAACGCAGCGCCCAGAGCCCTTTACCCGCCCCTGGCTGAGGGCGGACAGGGTAAAGATGGCCTCAAGACCACCGGCTGCGCCCAGGGTATGGCCGGTGAGGGGCTTGGTGGAGATGAGCGGCACCAGGCGCTGGCCAAAGACCTCTGCCAGTGCCATGGTTTCGGCCATATCATTGGCAGAGGTGCCGGTGCCATGACCATTGATAAAGCTGATGTCATGGCTGGTCTTACCAGCTGCGGCCAGGGCCCTGGTGATGGCAATAACCATACCCCGGCCTTGGGGATGGGGAGCCGTGGGATGATAGGCGTCTGAACCGGCGCCATAGCCCCGGACATAGCCATAAAGAGAGGCCCCGCGCCCACGGGCCTCATCCTCTTTTTCCAGGCAGAGGATCCCGGCCCCCTCCCCCAGGTTCAGACCTTTGCGGCTGACATCATAGGGCCGGCACGGCTCAGGATCGGTGAGCATCAAGGAGGAAAAACCATTACAGGCAATGCGTGACATCCCATCAGCGCCACCGGCCAGGACCAGATCACAGCGATCCGTCTCCAACCAGCCCTTGGCCAGACCAATGGCATCGGTACCAGAGGCACAGGCATTAGTCACCACGGCCACCGGCCCCTTCAGCCCCAACAGGGCCTGCACCGTGGAGCTGATATTGGCATGAAAATAAGCCAGCACCGGAGCCAGATCCGGTCGCTTACCCTGCCGCCAGGCAGCATAATAAGGCAGGGCGTCAAAACCACTGCCCACGGTGGTGCCAAGACAAAAGCCCACCCGTTTATCAGTAAGATCAGAGAGGGCCAGTCCAGCCTGGTCAAGGGCCTGGACCACCGCCTCCAGGGCCAAGAGGAGGGTGCGATGGACATTGTCCCCATTGAGCCCCAGGCAATTAGTGGCCAAAATCCGGCGGGCCATGGGGCCCAAGGGATCCTGCCTGGCCATGAACACCGGAAAGGTCAACTGGCTGGCAAAGAGCCAGTCTGGTATGGGCGCACAGGCCGTGGGTCTGCCATCCAGCGTCTGTTCATGCTCGGCCAGATTAGCACCGGCGGCAGAGATACAGCCCATACCGGTGACTGCTATGGCAGGGGGAGCTGTCATGCCTGCTGATGATCCTTGATATACTGGGCCAGGGTGTTGATATTGACAAAGGCATCCTTGCCCTCGTCCATGGTGGCGATCTTGACATCAAAATGTTTCTGGATCAACACCACCAGCTCAACGGCATCCAGGGAGTCAAGGCCGAGTCCCTCGCCAAAGAGCTGTGTATCGTCAGCAATATCCTCGGGTTTAACACCCTGAATCTTCAAATCGTTGACAAAAATCTCTTTAATCTTCTGTTTTAGTTCGTCCATGGATATTCCTATATAGAAATCAGAATGTGGGGAGTAAGAAGACTACAGTCAGACCCCTCGCCCCTCTCCCCTTTCTCCTCGTTATTGCTTCCAAAAATCGAAAAAATTATACCATTGATGGGGGTATTTTTTAAGATATTTCTCCAGGCAGCTGGCAAAACTCCGGGCACAGTCACGGGTCATGACAGCCCGTTCGTGCCGGGCCCGATACTCGGGATGGAGAACATCCCAGATCTTCAACTCATAGCTCCGCCGCCCGGTTTTGGCGCTGAGCATGATCACCACCGGTGCCTGGGAGCAGGAGGCGAGCACATAGGCGGAATCGGGCAGGCGCACCTCCTTACCAAAGAAATCAACCCTGGAAAAGGAGCCCTTGATATAACGATCCGCCATGATGGTCACCACCTCACCACGGGCCAGGGCCGCTGCCGAATCCACCATGCCCCCAAAGGCCCCCTCAGCATCGATGATGGCAAAGGGCAGCTCATTCTGCCCCACATCAAAATACTGATTGGCCGCTGCATTCTGGTCATACTGCATCAGGGCATGGACCGGTCTAGACAGTTTCCCCAGCTGGGCCAGGGCCGTCTGCCAATTACCAACATGGGCGGTGACCAGGACCACACCCCTGCCCCGGGCCAATAAGCCCTCCAAGACCTCATAGCCGTCCGTATTGCCGGCCATGACCGCCTTGCGGTTTACCCCCAGCAGGCCACGATCAACAAGGGTCTGACCAAAGGAGAGCAGGATATGGTAGCCGTCCATAAAGCGGCGCCAAGGGCCATGATCAGGAAAGCGGCGGCCCAGATAGGGCGCCATGCGGCCATGGATGGCGCGGCTACTAACGGCATAGACCAGGATAACCGGCACCAGGAGAACATAGCCACCAAGCTGACCTGCCACCAGCATGACCAGGTAAAAAATGGCATGACCAAGGGCCTCCAGGCGCTGCCCAAGGGTACGCCCCCTCATGCATCGCCCTGGGAACGCAGGCGGCGCAGGGCCTGAAAATGGACGGCAGCCCCATACATGATGACACCACCGACCAGCCCCAGCAGCGGCCCCACAAGCAGGGAGCCGAGAAACCAGTCAAAGAGACGATAATGACCCTCCAGCAGCCATTTCTCCCAACTAAAATCAAGGAGCAGCTCCCCATGCCTCAGATAATAGCCTGCCTGAACACAGAGCACCGGCACCAGGGGCGGCATGCAAAAATTACTGGCTGCCACGGCGGCCACCTTGTTGATATGGAGGCGATGGGACACATAAATAATGGCCAGGGTATGACAGGCAATAAGGGGCAGGGCACCCATAAAGATACCGAGCCATACCCCCAGGGCAAGCCAAAAGGGCGAGCTATGCTCTTGACATAATTTTTTCAGGGCCTTCCATGGGTTGCCGATGATAAGCTTCTGACCGGCCACCTTAACCTCAGGACACATCTTGGGGCTGGGCAGCGGCAGCAGGCGGCGACAGACCAGACGGCCATGGAGCAGGCTGAGACGCAGGTTGTCCAGCCCCTTGTGAAAATGGCTGACCCGCTCATCTGCCGGCGGATAATGGACCGAGACATCCACCGAGGTCAGGGTGACACCGGCCCATCTTGCCCGCACCAACACCTCAATCTCAAAATCATAGCGCCTGCGTGACCAGGTGAAAAACTGCAACACCTCCACCGGATAGAGACGCAGACCACTCTGGGTATCGGGAAGATCAGCGCCACACTCAAGGCGCACCCAGAAATTGGAAAAACGCCGGCCAAAATGACTGGCAGCAGGCACGGTGTCCTGCACCATCTGCCGGGCCCCGATAACAACACAGGGCCCCTCTGCCTCGGCCTTTGCCAGCAGCAACAAGAGATCGGCCGGATCATGCTGGCCATCGGCATCAATGGTGATGATGGCCTCAAAGTCATGGTCAGCGGCAAACTCAGCCCCGGCCAGGATGGCCGCCCCCTTCCCTCGGTTATCATCAAACCTGAGGGTGTGGCAGTGCAGGTGGCCAAGGGCCTGCAGGCCCTCGTCCGTGGAGCCATCATCCACCACCAGCAGCGGCAGGCCAGTGGCCAAGACCTTTTCTGCCACCCGGGCCACGCTGGCCCCATGGTTATAGAGGGGGATTACCACTAATGTTTTCATATGGGCCCCTTACCTTGCATTGCGGCCTGTCTTTGGAACCAACAGGTCCCACAGCGGCCCGTCATGGCCCATGCTGTGCAGCATACGAACCCGGGCCTCTGCCTCTTCGCAGGGATAGATCCACTCCACACGCTTGGCAAAGGCGATCCGCAGGGCCCCATCAATATCCTGCCGGTCCACCTGGGGAGAGTAATAAAAAACCGGTTCAACCAGGCTGTCCTGGGCTGTAACCAGCCCATCATCGATGGCCCGCTGGTGGATGCCGGTCCCAGGCAGGATCCGGATACCGGTGAAGGCAAAGATCACGGAACCGGGTAACTGGTCAAGATTTTCGAGGCCTTCTGCCAGGGTAGCCGAGGTCTCATCCGGACCGCCGAACATGATAAAATGGGCACAGGACAACCCCTCCGCCACCACCAGACGATTGGCCTCCACGGCCTCGGCAAAGGTAAAGCCCTTATTGAGGCTGGCCAGGGTGGTATCAGTGGCGGCATCCGTGCCCATTTCCAAGGCCGTGAGTCCTGCCTTCTTTAACAGGCGCAGATCCACGGCCTTGATATTCTGGGGCCGAAAATAGGCACAGAATGGCGTGGTATTGCCCTTTTTAATCAGGGCCTCGGCCACCAGCCGGAAATGACCAACGCCATCATTAAAGACACTATCGGTAAAAAAGATGTAACGGGCCCCATGCTCCCGGGTGAGACGATCAACGTCATCCGCCACCTCATCCGGGTCACGGGTGCGCAGGCGCTTGCCCTCAATGGTGGGATACGAGCAATAGCTGCATTTCATCGGACACCCGCGCTTGGTCTGGATATTGAGCATACCGCCATGCCTGGTGTAAAAATCACAGGCCTGCTGTTCATAGCGTGGTTTAGGCCATGTAAGCTCATCCTGGCCACCATAGAAGAGACGCTGACCAGGGGGCCGTCCTTTGTCAAGTTCCGTGGCCAGCCAACTCAAGACCTTCTCACCCTCCCCCACCACCCCATAATCAGCGGCAAAGATATCGAGCAGGGTGGGGGGCATAATGGAAAAACCTGGGCCGCCCAGGACAAGGGGCGCCCTGCTCAACTCCCTGATCAGCTCGATACATGGGCTGATATCAGCCAACAACCCCTGGGGATTATTACTGTCCACCGTATCCAGATTACGGATGGAGACCCCCACCAGGTCGAAGCTCTTGCCAGTGAGAAGCTGCCGCAATCCAACAAGCCCACCATGGGTGAGCATGTCAAAATGACGCGCCCCATGGCCAGCATCCTCCAGGGCCCCAAGGAGATGGGCCACCCCCAAGGGGTAGACAGGATAGGGAACCGCCACTTGATTGGCGGATATGAGGAGGCAGGAGGACATATTAATAGGTTGTGGGTGGTTTAGGCTGAAGGGTCACTGTTATATGGCTCCATGGGGAGATGGAGGAGCCTTTATTTGCCATTCTCCATGGCCTGGTGCTGCCATCTACCAGCTGCGCTGGGCGCTGAGATGGCGGGGTACGTAGGTACCGTCATCCATCTCCTTGCGAACCACATCGGCAAAGAGACGGGCCATCCGCAGGGACTGGGGCATCTCCTTGTAAAAATTATCCCAGGCATAATGATACATCTCCTGCATGACCTCCGGCGTCATCAGCTTGGGCTGGAACACCACCTCTG
The DNA here is from genome assembly GCA_030597865.1 of Pseudomonadota bacterium. Lineage (GTDB taxonomy): Bacteria > Desulfobacterota > Desulfobulbia > Desulfobulbales > SURF-16 > BM506. The sequence goes on from JAUVQZ010000153.1 coordinate 6,684, forward strand.
CGGTGGTATAGCGGTTCCAGTCGGTATGGAGGATACGCCCCTCCTTGGCAAACTTCTCCGTCACCGGCGCATGGGGAAAGGGGGTAAGGATGGAAAACTCCGCCATATCAATGTCAATCTCCAACAGAAAGTCCACCAGGCGCTTGATGTAATCGGCGTCCTGATTATCGGTACCCA
>JAUVQZ010000122.1 GCA_030597865.1 Pseudomonadota bacterium
CAGAGGAGTGTTCTTGACACCAGGCACACCATTACCTTCTATAACAGCCAACAGACCCTTTCCTATAATCGGCCGCAAACAGCTATCAATCCGGACTGGGGTGTCATCTGTTTCCCTGAAAAATTCCAGGATCTCCCTGAGAGTGATTTCTTTCAGGTCCGTATTACCAATCCGGCAAATTATGCCATCTGGAAGCAGGCAAGTCCTGAAGAGTATCAACAGCTCAAAGCTGATGCAGAGAAGCAGACCTTTGCCACCGTATCTGAAATAATTGGGAATTATCAGGAAAATAGAGTATATCACGACAGTTTTACACCCTTGACAATCGAACGCTTTACAGCCAAGGCTCAGGGGGCCGTCTATGGCAGCCCCCTTAAGATAAAGGATGGCTTAACACCATACAGCAATCTCTTTGTCGCCGGTACAGATCAGGGCTTTCTGGGTATTGTCGGCGCCATGCTGAGTGGGGTGACTATTGTTAATCAGAGAATATTGACGTAGAAGTTGGGAAGTAAGAATTTGTGAAATAAGAATAACGGCTTCTTAACTTACTCCGTCGGCAAAGTAGGTGAATGGCTGGAGCAAAGAGCTTTCAGGATTTGATAGTTTGGCAGAAGTCCCATTCTTTTGTGCTTAAGGTTTATCAAATAACGGCTAAATTCCCAGCAGATGAACGCTTTGGGTTGATCTCGCAGTTTCGCCGGGCGGCAGTTTCCATACCTGCTAATATTGCTGAAGGGTTCCGTAAGACCGGCAAGGCGGATAAGCTTAGATTTTATAATATCTCCCAGGGCTCCCTTGAAGAATGTCGATACTATATCCTCTTGGCCAGTGATTTAGGATTTGCCGATGTTTCCGAACTTGAGGTCTTGATAGAAGAGGTGAGTAAATTGCTAAATGCCTACACTCGATCCATACGATCATCATAAATAAGAATGTGAGAATTTGAGAAATAAGAATTTGGGAAGAAGGTACTGATCTGAAATTAAGTCTTTTCCGTCACTCCTTATTTCCCAATTACTTACTACTTAAATTCTCGTTTCTAATACCTATTTCTTAACTACTTATTTCACACATTCTTATTTCTCAACTTCTTAGAAAATCATGTCCTTTACCCCCCTTAACGAAGCAAAAGATAAATACGATGTTATTGTCATCGGCTCCGGGCTCGGTGGTCTGACCTGTGCCAACCGGTTGGCAAACGCCGGTCACTCCGTGCTCCTTCTGGAGTATCACTTCAAGCTTGGCGGCCTGGCCACCTGGTTTAAGCGAAAATCCCATATCTTCGACGTGTCACTGCATGGATTCCCCTATGGGATGGTAAAGACCTGCAAGAAATACTGGACCAAGGAGATTCGCGATTCCATTGTCCAGCTCAAAAATATTGTCTTTGATAATCCCCAGTTTTCCCTGAAAACCACCTTTGATAAGACAAATTTTTCCAATCTTCTGGTGGATAGATTCAAGATCAGTAGGTCAGTGGTGGATTCCTTTTTTGAGACCGTCAATAAGATGAATTTCTACGACGATCTAGCCATGACCACCAGGGAGCTCTTTGAAAAATTCTTTCCCGGCCGCAGTGATGTCCATCGTTTCCTCATGGAACCCATCACCTATGCCAATGGTTCCACCTTTGATGAACCGGCCATTACCTATGGGATTGTCTTCTCCAACTTCATGAATAAAGGGGTTTATACCTTCAAGGGAGGCACGGACAAACTCATTGGCCTGATGGGCGAAGAGCTGCAGCGCAACGGCGTTACCATCTGTACCAAGGCCAAGGTGGATCGCGTTGTTGTTGAAAACGGCAAGGTTACCGGGGTTGCTGTTGGTGAGCGGATTATTAATGCCCCCTGCGTTGTCTCAAACAGCGGCATCACCAATACTATCTATAATCTTGCCGGTCGCGAGGCCTTTTCCGAGGATTTTTTAGGTACGATTGACAAGGTCAAGGTCAATAACTCCAGCTGTCAGGTATATTTTGGTATACGTTCCGGCGAGGTTATTCCCGAAATCGGTGACCTTCTCTTCACCTCCACCTCTGAAGATTTTTCTTCAGAGGAGATGCTGAATATAGACACTAAGAGTCGCACCTTCTCCGTCTATTATCCCAAGACAAGACCGGATGAGAAGGATGACTACACGGTTGTCGCTTCCATGAACGCAGATTACGATGCGTGGGCCAGCCTGTCAGAGGAGGAGTATAAGAAGGCCAAGGAGGATATGATAGAGCGCTGTTTTGTTGATCTTGAGCGTTATATCCCCGACATTCGTCAGAAATATGATTGGGTGGAGGCCGCTACTCCCCGCACCTTTAATCGCTATACCCTGCACACCAAGGGTACCTCCTTTGGTACCAAGTTCGAAGGCCTTGATGTCTCTCGTAATCTTTTCAAGGCATTGCCCGGATTGTTCCATGTCGGCTCTGTGGGCATCATCATGAGCGGCTGGCTCGGCGCCATCAATTACGGAGTTATTGTTGCCAACGATGCTGATGCCTATTTGCGCAGTTGAGGGAGCCACGGAATCCACGGAATGACACGGAAAAATGAAGGTTTAATGAGTGAAGATTTAACCTACAAAATTCGTGGTGCTGTCTATGAGGTATATAAGCAATTAGGCAGTGGTTTTCTCGAGAGTGTTTATGAGAAATCATTAATGGTAGAACTGGCCAGGGTCGGCCTGCAGGCGGAACGACAGGTCTCTTTCAGAGTTAGCTATAAAGACCAACCAGTGGGTAAATTTTTAGCCGATATTGTTGTTGAAAAAAATGTTGTTATCGAACTCAAGGCTCAAGTCAACGTCAACATGTCCATGTGCAAGGCGCAACTACTTAATTATCTTAAGGCGAGTGGCCTTAAAGTCGGCTTAATAGTAAATTTTACATATCCAAAGGCAAGGATTGAAAGAATTGTAGTTTAGTTTTCAGTGTTTTCCGTGGATTCCGTGGCAAAAAACATGTCAGATTTTAATAATCAAAAGATTGTGGTAACCGGGGCGACCAGGGGGATTGGCAGGGCTATCACCACGTCCTTTCTTGAGCAGGGCGCCACTGTTATCGGTATTTACGGCGGCAACGATGCTGCTGCCGAGGCATTTCGTGCTGGTTGTGGAGATGCTGCGCAACGCCTGCATCTCTTTAAGTGTGATGTAAGTGATTACGCCGCAGTTGAGGCCTTTTATGCCGAGATAGAATCACGGTTTGACACCATTGATGTCTTGATCAATAATGCCGGAATCCGTCGTGATGCCGTTCTGGCCATGATGAAGGAGGACGAGTGGCGCCGGGTTATTGATATAAATCTCACCGGTGGCTACACCATGAGCAAATTTGCCGTCCAGCTCATGGTGAAGCAGAAGTATGGTCGGATTATTTTTATCACCTCGCCCATGGCCCATTTGGGTTTTGTCGGCCAGGCCAATTATGCCGCCTCCAAGGCCGGTCAGATCGGCATGATGAAGTCCCTTTCCAAGGAAACAGCCAAACGCAAAATCACGGTTAACTGCGTGTCGCCCGGTTTCATCGCCACAGAGCTCCTTGATGACTTAGATACCGAGCAGGTCAAGGCCTATAAGAGGTTGGTTCCGGCCCGCCGCTTTGGCAAACCCGAGGAGGTTGCTGATGCGGTGCTCTTTCTGGCCGGATCCAAGGCTTCCTATATAAATGGCGCCGTCCTGGAGATTACCGGAGGGTTGTAGGGCAGGATTCAGGATCAGCGCGATCTTTTTCGATAGTAAATTGTTGGGTGATAGCAACATAAAAGTTTTGCCACGGAATCCACGGAAAACAACAAAAGGTTTTTTTTTCGTGCCTTCCGTGCCTTCCGTGCCTTCCGTGGATTCCGTGGCCCCAAAAAAGAATATGGAAACTAAAAACACCGACTTCATCACATCCCGTATTCCCCACCGGCCTCCCTTTCTCTGGCTTGATACCATTATTGCCCTCAGTGATGATGAGATTGTCGCTGAAAAAGAGATTTCGGCTGATCTTGATATTTTTAAGGGACATTATCCCGATTATCCCATCATGCCCGGGGTTCTTCTCTGTGAGGCCGTCTTTCAGGCCGGGGCCCTGCTGATATCCGAAAATCTCAATAATGGTACGAAAGAGGCCGGGATACCGGCCGGGGTTCCGGTTCTTACCCGTATACTGGGGGCCAAGTTCAAACGCGAGGTGGTGCCGGGCGATATCATCACCCTGACGGCAAGCCTTTCTGAAAGGGTGGGGCCGGCCTGGTTTATGAAGGGTTCGGTCAAGGTGGGCGGCAAGGTGGCCGTCAAGGTCGAGTTCGCCTGCACCTTAAAAAGCGAGAAGACAGAGGACTGAGGTTAACGTCCCATTTTCTTATCTACTTACCTCTCAACTACTTATTTCTCAACTTCTTCAAAATGACTTTTCTTAGACTGCAGACTAAAAAAATAATTATCTTTGGCCTGGCCAATAAGAAATCCGTCGCCTGTGCCATTGGCAGGGTGCTGGTGGAAGAGGGTGCTGAGGTGATCCATGTGGTTCGCAGTCAGGAGCGGGCCCAGACCGCCCGCAAACTTTTTCCTGAGAGCCCCGTCTTCATCTGTGACGTGGAGGATGAGGCGAATATTATCCGGGTCCGTGATGAGATCAAGGCCAGCATTGATGCGCCCATTGCCGGTATTGTCCACTCCATCGCCTTTGCCAATTACTCCGAGGGCCTGAAGCCCTTCCATGCCACCCTGAAAAAGGATTTTCTCCAGGCCGTTGATATCTCCTGTTTCTCCTTTATATCCATTGCCCATCATTTTAAAGATCTACTTGCCAAGGATGGTTCCATGGTGACCATCTCCATCTCATCGACCAGGATGGCCGCTGAAAATTATGGCTATATGGCCCCGGTCAAGGCCGCCCTGGAGTCGTCCCTCTGTTTTCTGACCAAGAGTTTTTCCGCCTTTTCCGAGGTGCGTTTCAACGCGGTCTGTCCCAGTCTGCTAAAAACATCTGCCTCAGCCGGGATTCCCGGTTATATAGACAGCTATCTCTTTGCCGAAAAGGTCATCCCCCGCAAAAAGGCCCTGAAGACCAAAGAGGCCGCTGATGTCGCTGTTTTTTTGCTCTCTGAGCGCTCCTCCGGCATGACCGGCCAATGCCTGGTGGTGGATGCTGGCATGGCCCTCAACTATTTTGATGCCGAGATTGTCAGCAAGAGCGTAAGTTAACGGTTAACCACAGAGGCACTAAGACACAAAGGTTTAAAAATCTGTGTCTTTGTGCCTCTGTGGTTAACATGGTTTTTTTTGAATATGAAATACTCCCGCGTCTGTCTCCATAATCCCGGCTATGCCCTGCCGCCCAACGAGGTCTCTTCGGCCCAAATTGAGGTGCGGCTTGCCCCGGTTTACCAGCGCCTGAAGCTGCCGGAGGGCCGTCTTGAATTAATGAGCGGCATCAAGACCAGGCGTTTTTGGACTCCAGGCACCCGGCCCAGTGATGGCGCTGCCCTGGCTGGAAAAGATGCCATTGCCAGGGCCGGTGTCAATCCCCGGGATCTTGAATGTCTTATCTTCACCTCGGTCTGCCGGGATATGATGGAACCGGCCACCGCCGCCTTTGTCCATCGCCAGCTTGGCCTGCCCGAGAGGTGCCAGGTCTTTGATCTCTCCAACGCCTGTCTGGGTTTTTTAAACGGTATGATTATGCTGGCCAATATGATTGAGCTTGGTCAGGTTAAGCGGGGCATTGTGGTTGCCGGTGAAACGGCCGAGAATCTGGTGGAGTCAACCATTAAACATCTGCTGCAAGACACGGCCTTGACCCGCAAGTCCATTAAGCCAGCCTTTGCCTCCTTTACCATCGGTTCCGGGGCTGTGGCCCTGGTTATGGAGGCTAAGGAGAGTAATGATACCGGTCATTATCTGGTGGGCGGCACCTGCCGGGCAAACACGGCCCATAATGATCTCTGCCAGGGCGGCCAGGCCGGTAATGACGGAATTCTCATGGCCACTGATTCTGAACAGCTTCTCCGGCAGGGTGTGGAAACGGCGGCCCTGTGCTGGCAGGACTTTCTGGTGGAGCTTGGCTGGCAAAAGGATGATGTCGATCGTTTTTTCTGCCACCAGGTGGGGCGGGCCCATGCCCAACTCCTCTTTGAGAGCCTGGATCTTGATCCTGCCAAGAATTTTGAGACATTGGCCAGCCTGGGTAATGTCGGCTCTGTCTCGGCCCCGATTACTTTTGCCATGGGCATAGAACAGCAGGCCTTGAAGGCGGGTCAACGGGCAGCCATCCTTGGTATTGGCAGCGGTATTAACTCCCTCATGCTGGGCATTGATTGGTAATGGCGACCCTGGCCCAATACCCCTTTACCCCGAAGACCATTGCCATCAACGGCCATTCTCTCTCCTACCTTGACGAGGGGGAGGGGCCGGTGCTGGTCATGCTGCACGGCAATCCTTCCTGGTCCTACCTCTATCGCAATCTGGTTCTGCGCCTAAGGGATCGCTTCCGGGTAATTGTCCCTGATCATATGGGTTGTGGGCTTTCCGACAAGCCCCAGGATTATCCCTATACCCTCCGCACTCACATCGATAATCTCACCACTCTCCTTGAGCGTCTTGGTGTTGAACATTGCAGTTTGGTGGTCCATGATTGGGGTGGTGCCATTGGCATGGGCTGGGTCGTTGATCATCTCGAACAGGTGGAGAAGATCTGTGTCTTGAATACGGCAGCCTTTTTATCCCCCAGAATCCCCCTGCGGATCAATATCTGCCGTATCCCCATGCTTGGTAAGCTTATTATCCAGGGATTTAATGGCTTTGCCTGGCCCGCGACCTTCATGGCTGTGACCAAGAGTATGGCAAAAGAGGTGGCTGCCGGGTTTCTTTATCCCTACGACTCCTGGGCCAATCGCATCGCCACCCATCGCTTTGTCCAGGATATCCCCCTTAGGAAATCGCACCCCTCCTGGCCCGACCTGGCAGGCATAGATAAAAATCTGACCAAGCTCCAGGACAGGCCCATGCTCATCTGCTGGGGTGGTAAGGATTTCTGTTTTAATGACCATTTTTATCACCAGTGGCAGCAGCGTTTCCCCGAGGCCCAATGTCATTATTTCCCCGAGGCTGGCCATTATATCTTAGAGGATGCCTTTGATGAGGTGGCCCCTTTGGTGGAGGACTTTTTTGCGAGATAATAGGAAATTTAGTCAAGAGAAGTGCGCGCTCGTATGAATTTTAATATTGCCCAGACCCTTGCCGATGTTGCGGTAGAACGCCCTGAAGAGATTGCCTTGGTCCAGGGCAGTGGGGGCAGGTATCAAGAATACACCTTCAAGGAGCTCCATGGCCAGTGCGCTCTCCATAAGGCGGCCTTGAAGGGGCAGGGGGTTTGCCCTGGTCAGCGGGTTATGCTGATGGTGCCCCCCTCCCTGGAGTTTCTCTCCCTCACCTTTGCCCTTTTCAGCCTGGGGGCCACGGTTATTCTCATCGATCCTGGCATGGGCTATAGGAATCTCCTGCGCTGTATTGGCAGGGTGAGGCCTGATGTTCTTATCGCCATTCCCAAGGCCCATATCTTTAAGCTTCTTTTCCCTCGGTCCTTTCGGACGATTCGTGTCAATATCTGTGTTGGCCCGACCTTGGGGGTTTTGGGACACTCCCTGGCTAAGATCAGCAGGGATGTTAAACCGGACTTTGATGTCTTTGAAGCCTGTAAGGATGATTTGGCGGCCATTATCTTTACCACCGGCTCCACAGGCCCGCCAAAGGGTGTTCAGTACACCCATGGTGTTTTCCATGCCCAGCTGGAGCTGATCCGTTCCCATTATAAGATTGGTCCGGGGGAAATTGATCAACCCGCCTTTCCCCTCTTTGCCCTTTTCTCAACAGCTCTCGGCGCCAAGGCGGTTTTGCCAGATATGAATCCTGCCAAGCCCGCCCAGGTCGATCCCCAGAAATTTATCCGCTCCATTATTGACCATGGGGTGAGTTACTCCTTTGGCTCACCCGCCATCTGGAATGTGGTGAGTCGCTATTGCCTTCAGGAAAAAATCGTGCTGCCTGTTCGAAAAATCCTCATGGCCGGCGCTCCGGTGTCCGGGGATCTTGTTGAGCGGGTTCTAAAGATTATGGCCCCGGGTGGAGAGGTTCACACCCCCTATGGCGCCACGGAGAGCCTGCCCATTTCCTCCATGGACGGCGCTGAGATCGTCGGCGAAACCTGGGCCAAGACCCAGGTTGGCATGGGTACCTGTGTTGGCCGGCCATTGCCCGGCATTACCATTGAAATCATGCGGGTTGCGGGAAGGCCTGTGGAAAATTATAGCCAGCTGGCAATTCTTCCTCCCTGGGAAATTGGTGAAATCATTGTCAAAGGGCCAGTTGTAACCCGGGCCTATGATCATAATCCCGAGGAAAATCATGCGGCCAAGATTAAGGATGGCGATTCCTTCTGGCACCGCATGGGGGACATGGGATATTTTGACGATGGGGGCCGCCTCTGGTTTTGCGGACGCAAG
>JAUVQZ010000033.1 GCA_030597865.1 Pseudomonadota bacterium
GTTGGTACAATCGGCCATTCTTAAAATATTCTCACTCTTATTCTTTTGCCAGTGACCGCCATGCCAACCCCCGACTATCTGGTGGATGGTAGCGCCTATATATACAGGGCCTACCATGCCATCACGCCACTCACCAACAACAATGGTCTCGCCACCCACGCCGCCCTTGGTTTTATAAACACCCTGCTTCGGGTGATGAGGGAAAAGTCCCCAACCCATATGGCCGTGGCCTTTGACATGAAGGGCCCCACCTTCCGACATCAGATCTACAGCGACTACAAGGCCAACCGACCGGCCATGCCCGACGACCTCTCCTGCCAGATCCCCTACATCCATGCCCTGGTAGCCGCCCATAATATCCCCATCCTCAAAGAGGAGGGGGTGGAGGCCGATGACCTCATCGCCTCAGCAGCCAGGGCGTTAAACAAGCAGGGCCAGGAGGTGATCATTGTCTCCGGCGACAAGGACCTTCTGCTGCTCGTTGCCGACGGCATCACGGCCTGGGAACCCATGAAGGATGTGAGCATGGACCAGGAGTTCATCCGCAACAAGTATGACATTGCCCCGGAGCAGCTCCTTGATTTTTTCGCCCTTATCGGCGACACGTCGGACAACGTCCCCGGCGTCCCCGGAGTCGGCCCCAAGACCGCGGCCAAGCTCCTGGCAGAACATGGCAGCCTGGACAACCTTCTTGCCAATCTTGATCGGCTCAAAAAGTCAAAACTTAAGGATAATCTCATCGCCAATCAGGAGCTCGCCCTGCTCTCCCGCACCCTGATCAGCCTCAAGGATGACCTTGAGGTGCCGCAAACCCTGGCCGGTTACGAGATAAAACCAGCCAACACCCCGGAGCTCCAGCGCCTCTACAAGGAGCTTGAGTTCAACAAACTTCTCAAAGAGACCGGACCATCGGCCCAGTTTGACAAGAAAAACTTCCAGCTCCTGACCACGACCCAGGAGCTTGCTGAGCTCGCCAGCGACATTGCCAAGAGCCCCTTTCTGGTGCTTGATACAGAGACCACCTCCCTGGACCCCCTTGATGCCGAGCTGGTGGGCATTTCCCTTGCCATCAGCACGGACAAGGCCTGGTATATCCCCATGGCCCACCGGGATGAAGAGGACAAGCTCCTGGCCAACCAGCTTGACCTGGCCCAGGTAAAAAAGCTCCTCGGCCCCCTGATTGCCGATAAGGAAATCGCCAAGATAGCCCACAACATTAAGTATGACCTGCGTGTCCTGGCCCATCACGATATGGAGATGTCCGGGCCCCTCTTTGACACCATGATCGCCTCCTACCTCCTTGACCCGGGCCGACGCTCCCATAAGCTTGATGATCTCAGCCTGGAGATCCTCGACATGGGCATGACCTCCTTTAGCGAGGTCACGGGCAAGGATAAACGGCCCAAGGCCTTTGCCTATGTCAGCCCTGACCAGGCCTGTGACTACTCCTGCGAGGATGTGGCCGCCACCCTGCTCCTGTGGAAAGAACTCCATCCCCAGCTTGACAGGATCGGCTGCTGGGATCTCTTTACCGAGGTGGAGATGGTCCTTGTTCCTATTCTCGCTGAGATGGAGGAAAACGGCATCCTGGCCGATCTCGACCTCCTGAAAAGCCTCTCCGGCGAGTTCTCTGTTCTCATTAAGGAGCTGGAACGCTCCATCCATGGCCTGGCCGGCCAGGAGTTTAACATCAACTCACCCAAGCAGCTGGGCGCCATCCTCTTTGACAAGCTCGCGCTGCCCCATGGCAAAAAGACCAAGACCGGCTACTCCACCGATGTCAAGGTCCTGGAAAAACTGGCCGCCCACCACGATCTGCCGGCCGCGGTGCTCAACTACCGGTCGCTGACCAAGCTCAAATCCACCTATATCGATGCCCTCCAGGGCCAGATCCATCCCACAACGGCTAGGATCCACACCTCCTTCAACCAGAGTGTGGCTGCCACCGGCAGGTTATCGAGCTCTAACCCCAATCTGCAGAACATCCCCATCCGCAGCAAAGAGGGCCAGCGGATCAGGGCCGCCTTTATTGCCCCGACCGACCACTTCTTTCTGGCCGCCGACTACTCCCAGATTGATCTGCGCGTCCTGGCCCATTACTCCCAGGACGAGGCCCTGCTCAAGGCCTTTAACAGCGGCCAGGACATCCATAACCAGACCGCCGGCGAGATCTTCCAGGTCAGCCCCCTGCTCATCACCTCCCAGATGCGGCGGGTGGCCAAGTCGATAAATTTTGGCATTGTCTACGGCATGAGCGCCTTTGGCCTCTCCAACCAGCTGCGGATCAGCCGTAAGGAGGCACAAACCTTCATCAACCGCTATTTTGAGCATTATAAGGGGGTGCAGAAATATATGGAGGAGATGGTGGCCCAGGCCAGGGAAGATGGTTTTGTCACCACCCTCTTGAACCGGCGCCGCAACCTGCCGGAGATCAACAGCACCAACAAGGCAAGGCGGGAATTTGCCGAGCGCACCGCCATTAACAGCCCCATCCAGGGCACGGCCGCTGACATCATCAAACTGGCCACCATCAAGAGCCACCAGGTTCTTCAAGAAAAAAAGATGGCGGCCAAGCTGCTGCTCCAGATCCATGATGAACTTGTTTTTGAGGTTCCGGCCCCTGAGTTTGACGAGACAGCCGCCCTGGTCAAAGGGGCCATGGAATCGGTCCTTAAACTTGACGTGCCCCTCTTAATAAACATTTCTCAGGGGGTAAACCTGGCAAAGGCTTGATGAAATAGCCTGAGTTGTGTAAAAACGTCATATTATTTTGTAATTATCATCGAAAATCAGCCCTTATAAATCGGCATCTTGCTGCCGGCTACTGTACGGCCATCTGCCAATAAGTGAACGGTTGACAGTTTACGGTTTAAAGAAAAATCTATTTGGCGAGCAAACATCCATGGACCGGCAGGAGCGAAGCGTCGGCTGTTAACCTGCTGAATACATTGTGAAGGATAAAAAATATGCTCGAACTTCTGCGTCAACAGGTCAAAAATCCCTTTTTCCAGGCCATTATTGTTGTCCTTATTCTGGTTTTCGTTTTCTTTGGCGCCGACATGGGTGGCGGCAACCAGCGCGATGCCGTGGCCACGGTTAATGGCCAGGCCATCGGCTTTGCTGAGTACAGCAGAGAATACAGCCGTGCGGTTGACACCCTGCGCGACCAGTTTGGCGGTAAGCTGCCCAAAAACCTGATCCAGAGCCTGGGCATCAAGGAGCAGATTGTCCAGCGCCTCATCCAGCAGACCCTGATGACCCAGGGCGCCCAAGAGATGGGACTCCATGTCAGCAACTGGGAGATACAGGAAGAAATCATGGCGCAGCCCTTTTTCCAGGTGGATGGCCAATTTGACAGTGCCCGCTACAAGCAGCTCCTGGCCCAGAACAATATGGCCCCCAAAGAGTATGAGGAAAGCATGCGCCTGGATCTTCTCGGCCGCAAGGTCAGCCAGCGGCTCGGTGAATTTGCCGTTCTCACCGACTGGGAGATCGACCAACGTTTCGCCTTTAACAACAACGAAATAAAACTGGCCTATGCGACCCTGGCCGCCTCTGATTTCAGCAAGGACATCATTGTCAATGACGATGAGCTCAGCACCTATTTCGACCAGCACAAGGAGGCGTATAAGAGTGCTCCCCAGGTCAAAATAAAATATCTGGCCTTTGGTGTGGCTCAAGCCATGGAGACCATGACCTTCTCCGATGCCGAGATCAACGACTACTATCAGAGAAATATCACCACCTACCAGGAGGCTGAAAAACGGACGGCCCGCCATATCCTCATCAAAACGGACGGCACCAACGACGAGGCCAAAAAGGCCGAGGCCGATGGCATCCTGCAAAAAATTAGGGATGGTGGCGATTTCAGCGCGCTGGCCAGGGAGTTCTCTGAGGATCCCGGTTCAGCAAGCCAGGGCGGGGAGCTGGGAACATTTAGCAGCGGCCAGATGGTGCCCACCTTTGACGACGCCGTATTCAGCCTGGCCAAAAACGAGGTGAGCGGGCCGATCAAGACCCGTTTCGGCTATCATATTATTGAGCTCCAGGATATTACTGCAGCAAAAACCACCCTGCTCTCCGAGGTCAGGGATACCATCGAGCGAACCTTGAAGCAGCAGCAGGCCAAGACAGCGGCCTTTGAGAATGCCGGCACTGCCTACGAAAAGATCTTCCAGGCCGGCAGCTTAGACAGGTATAGCGCCCAGGAAGGCGTTGCCCTGCTCAGCACCGATTTTTTCAGCCAGGCCACTCCCCCTGCCGAGCTGGCCGGTAAACGTCGCCTCATTGCCGAGACCTTCAACCTGGTCAAGGGTGACCTAAGCTCCCTTATTGAGGATGCCGACGGCTATTACATCATCTATATTGACGATGTCCGCCAACCCGTCGTCCCCCAGCTTAATGCGGTCAAAAAAGAGGTAACCATCGACTTTAAGGCGGCCAGGAGCATCGAGCTTGCCAAGGCCAAGGCCCTGGAAATCCTTGAGGCCTGCAAACAGGGGACAGAATTCAGGCAAGCCGTTGGCGAGGCAGGGGGCAGCATCAAGACCTCCCCCTGGTTCTCCAGGGCTAAACTCGGAATCAGCGCCCTGCCGGCTGCCATCAGCAGCCAGGGCTTCACCCTAAGTGAGGCCCATCCCTATCCCGAAACCATCGGCGTAGAGGGTAACAGCTTCTACGTCTATCGTTTTCAGGAAAAACAGACCACCCCTTCCGCAGGCCAGACCGCCAAAGAGGCCTTCATAGCCACCCTGCACCAGGAAAAACAGCTGACCACCCTGGAAAGCTGGCTCAACCATATGATGCAGACCGGGGAGATCACCACCAACCCCACACTCATTGAGTAATTTTTTTGTTTTCTTTTTCTACCCTGCCGGGGCAACCCCTTGCTCTTCACATGGGAATGGCCACATAAAAAAAGGCGCCGGATTTAATCCGGCGCCTTTTTTTATGTATGCCTGCAGGAAGACCAACCACCTTCAGTTGGCAAAATAACAACTCACCCGGTTGCCGTGTACCGCACTGACGATGACATTCTTCTTTTTCTTGATAAAACCCGCTTCAGGGTCATTTTATAGTCTATTTTCAGCTTATCCCCCCTGTGGATGGTGCTGCGTCCCATGGTGGAAAATTCCATGCCCTGGACCGTCATTGCCGTTATCTGAATCGGCCCGTGAAAATGTCCCTGTGAACAATTTTCAAAGTGGCCGCTATAACTGGTGGGTGTGATGGCTGACTTAGCAAACTCCAGCTCCAGGGCAAAGAGTTCACTGCAATGGCAGCGGAGCTTGACGATCGTCTTCTTACCCTCATACCTGGCCACGGATAGCGTATGCTTGCGGTGACAAACTGGACAGCGAACCACTATCAAACCTGTGGCGGTCACGGGCACGGTGAGGAGCTTCAGCCCCATGGCAGCTTAATCCTCACCCTGGCCCGGGCCCCAGACAGGGTCCTGACCAAAGCGGTTCATCCACCAGTCTTCGTCATCCACCTCCAGATCAGACTCGGCCATGATCAGGGGAAATTCATAGGACTCGCAATAGCTGAGCAGGGCCTGATAGGCCTCGGTGACCTCCTGGATCTTGGCCCGGTTCTCCTCACCTTCACCGGCCAGATCAGGGTGATACTTCTTGATGAGCTCTCGAAAACCAGCCTTGATCTGACGCAGGGTTGCCCGGTCACCCAGACCAAAAAGCTCCTTGGCCCCTTCAATCTTCAACCATTGTCTCTTGCTGACCATTGCTGCTCCCCTCGTGCTAAGTAAACCTTTAATCTTCGCACCTGTGTCAATATCAGGTCTTGGTTACGTGAACAGCGTGTTACTCTTCAGGTTGTTAGCGGTTTAGGCTATAGGCTATTAGGGGCGCATGGGCCTATGTCTAGCGCCCCTAATAGCCTAAATCGCTAAACACCTATGCAAAGATTTACACTGTAGGAGGCGCATCCTTCTTCTTTTTAAAGCTCTTCTCCTCACCCCGCAAGAGACGACCGATATTCCCATGATGCTTGAGCCAGATCAGGCCAGTGACAAAGAGGGCAAGGTAGAAATAGGCCCCCACCCCGTATTGCAGCCAGACGAGAAGAGAAACCGTGGCAGCCGCCATTATTGAACCCAGGGAGACATAGCCGCTCAACGCCACGGCAACGACAAAGACAGCAATACCACCGGCCACGGCAATGAGATCAAGAAAGAGAAAAACCCCCAGGGCCGTGGCCACCCCCTTACCGCCTCGGAAACGGAGATAGACCGGGTAACAATGACCGACAAAGGCGGCAGAACCGCAGAGAAGAACCGTACTGGAGGCAGCGCCGGCAGCCTGGGCAACGACCATGGGCAAGAAACCCTTAGCCGCATCGAGCAGCAAGGTGAAAGCCCCAAACTTCTTACCCGCCAGACGGGTGACATTGGTGGCCCCGATATTACGCGAGCCAGAATCACGAACATCAATGCCTGCCATCTTGCCCAGCAGCAAGCCAAAGGGAATGGAGCCTGCCAGATAGGCCAGAAATATTGCCAGATAATTCATCTTATTTTCATATCCTTTTATGCTGAAAGTCGAAATTTAACCGCTAATCTAACATTTTTTCACGCAGCTTTCATTGTTATGCTACGATATTTTTTCTTGCGCATCATTACCCCTGGAACAGTTGAAGACAGGATACACCCTTGCCGGATCATCAAAAATTCATGGCCCGGGCCATTGGCCTGGCAGAAAAAAGTCTGGCCCATGGTGGCGGCCCCTTTGGCGCTGTCATTGTCAAAAACAACGAAATCATCGGCAGCGGTTCAAACCGGGTGACCCAGGACAATGATCCCACGGCCCACGCCGAAATGGTGGCCATCCGTGCCGCCTGCCAGGCGGTCAATAATTTTGAACTCGCAGGCTGCACCATCTACGTCAATTGCGAGCCCTGCCCCATGTGCCTGTCTGCCCTTTACTGGGCGGGCATTAAGGAAATCTATTTTGGCGCTGACCGTCAAGACGCCGCTCATATTGGTTTTGCCGACAACTTCATCTACCAGGAGTTTGCCAAAGACCCTGCCGACAGGGAGATTGCCATGCACCAACTCATGCGTGACCAGGCCATGGGGGGCTTTAGGCTATGGGATGAACTGGAGGATAAGATTCCCTATTAAAAGAGAAAAGGGAAACCTACAGAGAAAATCATTTTCTAATAACGGTAAGTTACTTACATAATTAACAAATCTATCATCCCCTCTCTATTATTAAAAAAATACAAAAAAAATAGATCCATTGACCTAGGTCAAAGCCTGGGGCTGGCAGATGCGATATGCTGTTTTCAACAAATGACGACAAACCCGCTTTTCTAACCTTAAAGGAGGATTCAATATGTTCTGTCAACAATGTGAACAAACAGCCAAGGGAACTGCCTGCACCACCATGGGCGTCTGTGGCAAAAACGAGGAGGTCGCCGACCTCCAGGACCTGCTCATCCATGCCACCCAGGGCCTCTGCCTCTACAGTGATGCGGCCCGCAAGAAAGGAATCACCGATTCCGCCACCTCACTCTTTACCTGTGAGGCGATCTTCTCCACCCTGACCAATGTTAACTTTGATCCGCAACGCTTCGTCAACATGATCAACAAGGCGGTGGAGCTGCGTGAAGAGATGAAGGCCAAGTCCGGCGCCAGTTTCACCGTGCCTGCCGCCACCTTTACCCCGGCAGCCGACCTGGCCGGTCTGGTGGAGCAGGGAAAGGCAGTGACCCTTGACACCGAAGAAGACAAGGACCTCCGCTCCCTTAAGCACATCACCCTCTTTGGCCTGAAAGGACTGGCCGCCTATGCCGACCATGCCCGCATCCTGGGCCAGGAGGATGACTCTGTCTACGCCTATATTGACGAGGCCATGACCACCATCCTCCGCGACGACCTTGAGCTTAACGAGCTGGTGGCCCTGGTGCTGAAATGTGGAGAGGTCAACCTGAGAGCCATGGAGCTCCTTGATGCCGGCAACACCGGCAAATTCGGCCACCCGGTACCAACAGCAGTTCCCCTGGGGGCAAAAAAGGGCAAGGCTATCCTGGTATCCGGTCATGATTTACAGGATCTGGCGCTGATCCTCGAGCAGACCGAGGGCAAAGGCATCACTGTTTACACCCATGGTGAGATGCTGCCCTGCCACGGCTACCCTGAGCTGAAGAAGTATGACCATTTCTACGGCCATTACGGTACTGCCTGGCAGAACCAGAAAAAGGAGTTTGCCGAGTTCCCCGGTGCGGTAATCATGACCACCAACTGTATCCAGGATCCCAAGGCCTATATGGACAGCATCTTCACCTGCGGCCTGGTGGGCTGGCCCGGAGTCACCCATCTGGGCGACAAGGATTTCAGCCCGGCCATCAACAAGGCCCTGGCCATGGACGGCTTTAGCGAGGATAGTGACAAGGATTCCGTCATGGTGGGTTTTGCCAGAAATGCCGTGCTCGGTGTTGCCGACAAGATCATTGAGGCGGTGAAAAACAAGGACATCCGCCACTTCTTCCTGGTGGGCGGTTGCGACGGCGCCAAGCCTGGCCGTAACTACTACACCGAGTTTGTTGAAAAAGTGCCGGAGGACTGCATCGTTCTCACCCTGGCCTGCGGCAAGTTCCGCTTCTTTGACAAGAAGCTCGGCGATATCGGCGGCATCCCCCGTCTCCTTGATGTGGGACAGTGCAACGATTCCTACTCCGCCATCCAGATCGCCGTGGCCCTGGCCGGCGCCTTTGAATGCGGGGTCAACGACCTGCCGCTCTCCATGATCATCTCATGGTACGAGCAGAAGGCCGTGGTCATCCTCCTGACCCTGCTCCATCTGGGCATCAAGGATATCCGTCTTGGACCCACATTGCCGGCCTTTATTACCCCCAACGTCCTCAACGTCCTGGTGGAGAACTTCAACATCATGCCCATCACCACGGCGGACGAAGATCTGAAGGCAATTCTGGGATAGGTAAAACCAGAAGTTGAGAGGTAAGAATTCAGAAAGGGGTATCCACTTCGCTGGCCTAGTGCAAATTGAAGAAGTTGAGAAGTAAGAAGTTTAGAAATAAGTAGAAGGAAGGGGCTATTAATTAAGAAAAGTACCTTTTTCTCAACTACTTACTTCTTATTTCTCAACTTCTTGACAGGTAAATCCAACCAAGGCCTATGAAGTGGATACCCCCTTTTCAGAAATAAGAAATTAGTGCCTTAAGAATTATTTCCATGTCAAAAGTGGCAAGAAATAGAAAAACACGTTTGAAATAAACAAGTTGAATCAGACGTTAAGGCACTTATCTAATCATTATTTTCGAGTTTAGCAGGGTTAGAAACCCAAAAGGTGCCTTCTGACTCTTTCTACTTACTTCTCAACTTCTTACTTCGCAAATTCTGGAGTTTTAATCATGAAATGCCCCGGTCAAGATAGCCGTTACTGGTCAGGAAATGATATCTTTGAGGCCAAATGCGCCAAGTGCGGAAATGTTCTTGAATTCTTCAAGGATGATTCCACCCGCCCTTGCCCGAAATGCGGCTACCGGATGCTTAACCCCCATATTAATTTCGGCTGTGCAGAATACTGCCCCCATGCCGAGCAATGCCTGGGCTCCTTGCCCGAAGGTCTGCGGCCAAACAGCGCCAAGAAATCCTCCCTCAAGGACAGGGTCTTGGCCGCCCTGGAAGGCTATTTCCAAGGTGACAGCAGGCGGGTCAACCATGCCAAAAAGGTTGCTGATTACGCCGAGCAGATTAATAAGTATGAGCAGGGTGACCCGGCCGTGATCATGGCCTGTGGCTATCTCCATGATATCGGAATCAAGGAGGCGGAACGGAAATTCCAGTCAAGCTCCGCCAAATACCAGCACCAGGAAGGACCGCCGGTGGCCCGGCAGATTCTCACGGAACTTGCTGTTGAAGAGGAGATGATCGCTGAAATTTGTGATATCATCGGCCACCATCACCATGCCAGGGCCGAAGAAACAAAGAATTTCAAGGTTCTCTATGATGCCGACCTCATCGTCAATCTTCAGGAAGAACAACCCGAAGGTGGACGGAGTGTCGAGAAATTAAACACTATAATTAACAAATCATTTCTCACGGAGGCCGGTAAAAATCTGGCCCGGGAAGTCTTTAAGATAGAGGTAATGTTATGAAGGTTCGCCGCAAGATAATTGAGATAGATGAAGAGCTCTGCGATGGCTGCGGTCAGTGCATTATTGGCTGTGCTGAGGCCGCCCTGGTCCTTGTGGACGGGAAGGCCAAGCTGGTTGCTGAGAAGTATTGCGACGGCCTGGGTGCCTGCCTGGGCGAATGCCCCACCGGCGCCTTAAAGATTGTCGAGCGGGTCAGTGACGACTTTGACGAAGAGGCTGTTGAGGAGCTGCTTAAGGCCAATAAGGAAAAAGAGGCCAAGACCGCTGCCCCGGACATGGCCTGCGGCTGCGCCGGCAGCAACATCCAGAGCTTTGTGCCCCAGACTCCCTGCCAGAGCGCCAACCAGCCCCAGGCCATGGCCCCGGCCGGTTCGTCCGCCCTTACCCACTGGCCGGTGCAGATCCGCCTGGTGCCACCCACTGCCCCCTTTCTGCAGGGTGCTGACCTGCTCATCGCCGCTGACTGCACCCCCCTGGCCTATGCCAATTTCCACCAGGATTTCATCAACGGCAAGGTGGTGATGATGGGCTGCCCGAAATTTGATGACCAGCAGTCCTATGTGGACAAGCTTGCTGAGATCTTTGCCACTGCCAATATCTCCTCGGTGACCACCGCCATCATGGAGGTTCCCTGCTGCGGCAGTATGCGCGGTATTGTTAGCGAGGCCATGAAACGGGCCGGTAGGGAGATCCCCAGCAAGGAGATCGTTATCTCCACCCGCGGCGATATCCTCGGCTAATTTTTTTCTCTCCTCCCCTCCATAAAAAAAGCCCCTCTGCCTGTACGGCGGAGGGGCATTTTTTATGGATTGTTATAGCTCTTTTCCCCTCACCCTAACCCTCCGGAGTCTCCTTTGGTCGCTTACCTCCCCAAGGAGAGGGGACTTTATACGGTACAAATTCTGACAACAGAGCTCCCTCGCCCCTGCGGGGAGAGGGTTGGGGTGAGGGGGGGAGGGAGCTCTCGCCATTCAACCAGAGGTAGAGGCCGCCAAAAGATCTTCCATCCTCTTTTCCTTAACTCAACTCCTACTCTCCTTCAATCCTGGCCACCGCCTCCCGGGCCAGATCACCGACGGTGGTATCGACAAAGCCGCCGTCAACAAAGAGGCGAACCGGCTTTGGAACATCATAGAAATTTTTTATCCAATGGGCCGCCTCCCTGGTCTTTAAGATACCAAAATTACGGCTGGCCAGGGCCCGCACCTCCGGATCAGCAGACTCCAGGTAGAGCTCCATATAGCCATCGGCGTCAAAGGCCAGTAATTTTTCAGGATACACCTCGGCCAGACGGCCCACGGCCCACATCACACCGCGCTGGAGGGCGGGCAGCTCAAGATAGCACTCTTCCCGCATATAGGAGACAAGGATATGAGCAAACTCCTCGGCCAGGGCGCGGTTTTGGGCCATAATCTCAGCCATGGCCTCTGGCATGCCCCAGCCAATACCACCGGACTCCTCGTTAAGACTCCACATGATACGGCGCAGGACAACACGGGCCGCTTCCATGTCCTCCTTGGCCAGATTATTCATCACCATGGCAAGGGCAAGGATGGCCCGCCATTTAACGACCTCATCCTGCTGATAAATACAGGAAAGAAGCGGTGAAATGGTGAACCTGGAAGGCCAGGACCGGATCTCCTCCAGGGCCTGGTTAAAATCGTCTTGAAGTAAAATTGCCGGCAGTATTTTTTTTATCTGACGCTCTTTCATCATTCCTCCTCCTCCTCTTAACGGTTTAAATAATAATAATTACCAGTAAGGGAAAAGGCAATAAAAAAAGACGGATATTAAATCCGCCTTTTTCACCCCACCTGGCCAGGAGAAAATTCTTCCTTAGGACTATCTAATCCTCAGCCGCAACAACAGCACCGTCAACCTCGGCATCAAAGGCCTCATTAATGGCCTTGCCCACCTTAACCCCCAGGGCAAAACATTCCTGCAGGGCGTCTTTATCAGGCACATTCTTGACCTTCACCCCCGGCTCAATGATCTCACACTGCATATCCGCCAGGAAGCCGTTGAGAATTTTAACCGATTCACCGGACCAGCCAAAGGAACCAAAGGCGGCACCGATCTTCTTGCGGGGGCGCAGGCCTTTCATATAGGTCAGCACATCAGCCATGGTGGGCAGAATACCGTTGTTCAAGGTAGGTGAGCCGACAATGACCGCCTTGGCACCCATCACCTCAACAATGATATCACTGCGATGATTGGACTTGGCGCTGAGTACCCGGGCATGGACACCAACACTGCGTAGCCCGGCGCTGATATTTTTGGCCATCTTCTCGGTGGAATGCCACATGGAGTCATAGACAATGACCGCCTTGCGCTCCGCTGTATGCTGACTCCACCTATCATAGGCCTCAAGGATAATGGCGGGATGGCGCCAGATCAAACCGTGATCAGGGGCGATCATGTCGATATCAAGATCCATTTCGCCAACCGTGGCCAGGAGCTTCTGGACATTGTTTGAAAAGATCATCAGGATATTGGCGTAATACTTCTCCGCCTCAAGCAGGGCCGCCCCGTCAGGAAGCTCATCGGCAAAGCGCTCGGTGGAGGCAAGATGCTGACCAAAGGCGTCTGAAGAGATAAGGAGTTTATCCTCAGGGATATAGGAAAACATGGAATCGGGCCAGTGCAGCATCTTGGTTTCCAAAAAATGGACGGTCTTAGAACCCAGGGAGATGGAATCACCCGACTTTACCACCTCTAACGGCCAGTCCACGGGATGAAAATGGGTCTGGATGGCCTTGAGGCCCATGGGTGAACAAAAGACCTTTTCAGGCTTACAGAGCTTGATCATGTCCGCAAGACTTCCTGAATGATCGAGCTCAACATGGTTTACGACAATATAGTCAACCTCCTCAGGGTCAATGAGCTGGCCCAAATGATAGAGCATCTCATTTTTAAAGGACGCCTTAACCGTGTCAAAGAGGCAAACCTTCTCATCCTTGACCAGATAAGCGTTATAGGTTGTGCCCTTATAGGTGGAATAGCCATGAAAATCACGGATATTCCAATCAACGGCACCCACCCAATAGACATTCTTCTTGATCTCTTCCGCGCCCATGGCTCGCCTCCAGCTCGCATATTTCTAACTAAAAAGTCCAAAACCGGAACCAGGGTTCGCGGCAAAAAGGGTCGATACTTAATCAACTACTTAATAGGGAACCACTTTTTCCCAGGGAAAACAAAGAAAAAAATATCACGCAACAGAGAAAAAAAAGCCGGGAATGATCGCAAAATCATCGTCGGCTTTTTGAAGCATGTATATGTGAGAAAATCTATTGGACAGTAGGGGGCAGGCGTTTGCCAAGATCCTGATCCAGCACAAAAAGCCCGCTGGTGTCGGAACCGATCAACTTTAACTTATCAACCACGGCGCCGACATTATCCTCCTCCTCCACCTGCTCAGAGACAAACCATTGCAGAAAACCGGCGCTGGCATGGTCCCGCTCATCCAGGGCCAGGTTCATCAGGTTATTGATGAGGCTGGTCACCTTCTGCTCATGGGCCAGGACGTCATCCAAAACCTCCCCAGGAGAATTCCACTGGGCAGGGGGTTTGGCAATGGCATCAAGGACCACCTGGCCGCCGCGCTCATTGACATAATCATAAAGTTTCATGGCGTGGAGCATTTCCTCCTGGGCCTGCATGCGCATCCAGTGGGAAAAACCAGCCAGACTGTTTGACTCAAAATAGGAGTTCATGGACAGATAAAAATAGGCCGAATACATCTCGGCATTGATCTGCTCATTGAGGGCCTTGACCATCTTATCACTTAACATAGTCCCTAAGCCCTCCAGACGCCGTGCAGATTACAATGCTCCCGCGCCGTTACCTTATCGGCCTTCACATCAAAGGTCGCCCTGGGGGCATCACCGGGGGCAAGAAATTTACGATGAACAACGCCGTCAGCAACAAGCTCAATCCACATAATCATATGCTCTTCAGTCATGGGATGATCAACCGAACCAACCTTGACCAGGTAGCCGCCATCCGTCTTCTCAATAACCGGCACATGCTTTTCCTGGACCGCGTCCACCGTGTTTTCTGCCAGGTGGACCATGGGGGCATTACAGCAAAAAAGGGCGCCACCGCCGGCCTGGAGAAGCTCCACAACATTACCGCATTTATCACACTTAAAAATATCGAATTGGGCTGCCATCTCATCCTCCTGTAATGATAGTTTTTCTTATAACGCGCCTGAAAACGGCCAGGTACAAAGATTATTTAAGGGAGTCCTAAGAATCCCTGCGACTGGCGGCCCCACGACATTCAGGGCAGACACCTATGAACTCTAAGCTATGCCGTTTTATCTGGAAATCCGTGTGGGACTGGGCCTTCTCCTCAATCTCATGGTCCGGCGCCATGTGCAGATCACCAACAGAGCCGCAGTCCGTACAACGAACATGGTAATGGTTTTCGACATTGCCATCAAATCGTTTTTGGGTCCCACCCACCTCAAGCTTGAGGACCATACCCAGCTCGGAGAGGATCTCCAGGTTGCGGTAAACGGTTCCCAGACTGATTTTGGGCAGGCGCTTGCGGATCATATGATACATTTCGTCTGCAGTGGGATGACTGGTGACCTTGCAGAGTTCCTCCAGGATTACCTGGCGCTGTTTCGTCATCCGAATTTTAGGATTTGCCTTCATGCCACACCTCGTATTTCAATGGATAATAATTACTAATTATAATTTCTTTATGGATTTTGGCAACATTTTAATTCATCTGAATGTAGTTGCCTCTTCTATCACATGCTCCATCATTGGCAATGAATATCCATTAATACAACAAAAACAACAAATTACACGGCAAAAATCTTGTCACTCCTGTTTGGGCTATCGACTTTTACCCTGGAGACCAGGGAGAAAGGGGGATGATGTGCCGCTCCAGGGCGCTGGGGGTTGAAATCTAGGCTGGTCAAAAAAATACGGATAGGGCCGCTAACAGGTCAGGTCACGTCTCGGTATCCAGCAAGAGACCGACGCCTTCCTGGAGATTTTTAAGAAGCAGGGGTAATTCAGCCAGGTCCACGCTCTCGGCCTTGATAATCCGGCACACCTCCAGATCCGTACAATCATAGATATCCAGGGCATAGCCATCCCCTTTACGCAAGAGGACAATGTGAATCTCAACACCATGACCCAGGAGGCTGGCATTAACCTGATCAATGAGCTGCCCAAGGGCAAGGCCGACATGGTCCACCTCCGCTTCTGCGGGCCTCTCTCCATGGGTACGGTACCAGCGGCGCTGGATATGTTTGATGGGCAGAACAGCAGAGATCCCGTAGATCTTCTTCACCTTCCTCGGATCAGAAAATTTCGACCAGTCAAGGGGCCGGGGAAATTTGAATTGATCAGTGATAACCATAATTGCCGCCTGGATTTGTCAAATTACCCGACTGCCTCTTTTTTTATCATCATCTCCACCGAAAATCAGCAAAAATTCGTGAATGACAGCGAGCAGATGCGTCAAAAAAGGCACCTGATGGGTTTTGAGTACATGGAGGCCATGCGCAAAAACATGATGAGGAAAGCGGAAAAATATCAGGATGTAAAGGGGTAAACAACCACGGAGTGCACGTCGGCTGGCGCAACCCCGCGGACTGGTAAGCAGGTGCCAGCGATCCCCTTGAGAAGCCCAGCAATACCGGTCAGCCCCCTAAATAGGCCTTGGCCTATTTGGGGGGCTTGATGAATTATTGACCCGGAAAACAAAGCGCGGTTGCCCTGGCAAGGCCAATATTTCACAGGCCTATTCTGGCTCAAAGGGACAGAAAAAAGAATCCGTTTCACTGTCATAAAAGCAGTTCTTGCCTAAAGACCTATCATGCCCCTGGGGAAACTTTTCCCTATGCTCTTCCCCAGACATCCTGACCCCCTTTTTGTCACTGCTCGTGCCCTTATCCATACAGCCGGTTGCGGAAAATGCCACAGCACTCAGCAATAGGGCAGCAATTCCAAGACGCTTGATAATCATTGATTCTCTCCTTGACGGTAAAGAGGTTAATGGAATGATGGCTAAAGAATACCCACCCGGATAATTATCCTATCACAATGACATAGGGCCAATATAGTTATTTCGAATATCGTTTTTTAAACGCCATGGGGCCGCCACCAGTCTTAACCGCCACTGTTTAACCGCCCTTGGACCCCAGGAGTATATGGCCATGGCAAAGACAGCCATTGCCGATGCCGGCCGCACACAAAAAAAGGGTTTAGCACATGAGTGCTAAACCCCTCTCGACAATGTACCAGATCCCACCATAATTTACCAAAAATCCATGGTAAATCCAGCCAGCCAAAACCCCAAAACAAAAACGGGAAATCAAACTTAAAAGCTTGATTTCCCGTTACAATTCCATTGGCGTCCCCAAGGGGATTCGAACCCCTGTCGCCAGCGTGAAAGGCTGGTGTCCTGGACCAGACTAGACGATGGGGACTAAATGGTGGGCCCTGCGCGGCTCGAACGCGCGACTCTCTGATTAAAAGTCAGATACTCTACCAGCTGAGTTAAGGGCCCATCATGTTGAAGGGTCGTTTTTACAATAGTCGGCTCTGGCTGTCAATACCTTCTCTGCCATTTTTTCATCTTTTCCCCTGGAGGTCAAGCAGCGTATAGACGCCTTCAAAGCTGACCAGAACCGTTTCGCCAATAATACAAACGACATCCTTAAACTATAGGCTGAACAGAGACCGCCAAGCTCCGGAAAATCCTTGTCCCCCTCCCAGGGGTCTGCTATATCTGTCAGATTACCATTACCTCTTGTTTGCAGGCCTCATTTTCTTTACTAATTGATATGGTTTTAAAAGGTCTTTTTCTCACCACACAAGGACACAGGGAGCATTCTTTTTAATACCCCCTTGAAGGGGGTACAGAGATTTTTTTGTTACCAGCAGTAACCTCTGTGCTCTCTGTGGCTCTGTGGTTAATTTATTTTTTTGACTTAGTGACAACCTATGGGACTTCTCTCCTCCTCCGCCACCTTTGTCCGCTACAGCGTGGTAGGTGACATACCGAACAACTTCATGGAGTTAGCGGCTGAGCAGATCAACCGTTTTGCCTTCAAGGA
>JAUVQZ010000223.1 GCA_030597865.1 Pseudomonadota bacterium
CTCCCTGGGTTCGTCACCCCACCGATTTTGATATGGGTGCCTTGGCCGTTACATCCGAGTATGCTGGCTACACCGCATACAGTCTGGAGGCCCCCGTGGCCAGCGCTAACGTTGGTAGCGCAACTGTTGTAGGTGGGCTTAATTATGCGGGTGGTAGAGCAGCCGCAGCTACCGGTGATTCCATTGTTACCTGTATCTCCTGTCACCGGGCCCATGGTTCACCCCATGATGATCTGCTGCGCTGGGAGTATGCTGGCATGGATGCCCATAGTGCTTCCGCAGATGCCGGTGGCTGTTTCACCTGTCATACTACTAAAGATGACGTATAGTCGAGTGGCAGGTTTAATACCTTGGTAATGAACACCGCATTGGTCCAGAAATATGGGCCAATGCGGTGTTTTGCTGTACGCTGTTTTTTTACAGGTTTTTGATGTCCAGGATCTCACCAAGGCCACGAAATCATAAAACTTTGTGTCCTTGGTGCGCTTCGTGGTAGCGTAAATACATGTCCGGTTTATCCGGGGTCAGATCAATGGGGGGAATATGTTGGGAGGAGAGACGTTGAAAGGGGTTAAACAAACCACAGGGCAGATTGTCCGTAAGCTGCCTGCTGTCGTTCTATTCTTTATCCTTCTGATGGGTGGGCTCTTTACCGTCACGGCCAGCCTTGCTGGGGCGGCAGATGGAATCACCGTTGTTTCTCCCCCGGACGGTGTCTGGGTCACGGAAAAGACCCTGGCCCTGTCCGGCATTATCAAGGGCGCCGAAGTGGCCCAGGTCGTGATTAAGGGGGTCAAAAATAATGCCCCTAAGAATAAGATCAAGGTGGAACACCAGGCCTTTGGGGTCATGGTCACCCTGGGTAAGGGCAATAATACCATCACCCTCACCGCCGGCAACCAGCAGCAGAAGATCAAGGTCTATTACCTGGCACCTGCCGCCCTGAAAAAGGGAAAGTCCGCCCCCAAGGGACTCAAACGCTTTTATGTCCATAAAAAACCCACTGAGCTCGTCAACTGTAAGGAATGCCATAAGCTGCGGCGCGGCAAGTATGATTTCAAGCGTATTGTGCCGGCCAGATCAACCTGTACCACCGGCTGCCATACCAATATGGGCAAGGCAGCCCATGTCCATGGCCCGGTGGGGGCGGGAATCTGTATATCCTGCCATAGCCCCCATGGCTCCTATAATCCCATGGCCATGGCCCGTACCGGTCAGGATTTGTGCGTGGTCTGTCACCAGGCCAAGATAGGGGAGTTTAACGATAGCGTGATCCACGCACCGGTTAAAGAGGGCTGCGTCTCCTGTCATAACCCCCATGAATCTGCCATGCGTTTTCAGCTCCGGGGCAATGGCGCCAGTGTCAGCAGTCTCTGTTTTAACTGCCATGAATCCAAAATCTTCACAAAGAGTCACCGCCATGGCCCGGTGGGATCCGGTGACTGTATTGCCTGTCATAAACCCCATGCCGGTAAGCATAAGGCCTTGCTCATTGCCTCACCGGAAAAGGGAGAGGTCTGTTTTCAGTGCCATAAGGATCGCCAGCAGGAGTTCTCCATGAGGCATGTCCATGACCCGGTGCAGGAGAATTGTAATAAATGTCATGATCCCCACAGCTCCGAGGCCCGCTTCCAGCTCCATAAGGAGGGCAGCAAGCTCTGTGCCGACTGCCACGAGAAGAAGAGTCCCAAGCTCTATGATGCCATCAAGAATTCGAAATTCAAGCATAAGCCGGTGGACGAGGGCCGCTGTACTGATTGTCACAGGGCCCATTCCTCAGATGTCAAATCCATGCTGAAGAAGGATACCGAGGAACTCTGTTTCTCCTGTCACGATGAGTTGGCCGACGAGGTGGCGGGCAGTGATTTCCGTCATGGTCCGGTGCAGACAGGTGATTGTATGTCCTGCCATGATGTCCATGGCTCCAATAACAGCCGGATACTTTCCAAGTATTTCCCCGCCGAATTTTATAAGGAGTACCGGCCTGAGAATTATGAACTCTGTTTCGGTTGTCATAATAAGGATATCGCCAAGAAGAAATTCACCAAGACCCTCACCAACTTCAGGGACGGTGAATACAACCTCCATTACTTCCATGTCAATATGAAGAAGGGGCGTAATTGTGTGGCCTGCCATGACCCCCATGTCAGCACCCAGCCCAAACATATCCGCACCGAGGTACCCTTTGGCGCCTGGTCTTATCCCATTGCCATTACCAAGACCAAGAACGGCGCAACCTGCGTTGTCGGTTGCCATGCCCCCAAAGGTTATGACCGCAAGAAACCTATGGTCAAACCGAGCAGGTAGCCAGGTAGGGGGGCGGATTTCTTCCATGGCATGATGGGGCCGGTGTGAAAAAGTGACAGAGGGAAATAACTGGGAGATGGGACAAGGCAAACAATCTCACCGCGTTATTCTTCTGGCACTTTTTTTCTGGGCGCTGATCCTGCCCCAGGCAGCGATCGGTGGCCAGAATCTTACGGCCAATTGGACCCATAGTGATGGTAAGGATGAGGTTGCCTCTGACGACTATTTTTTAAGCTACACCCTGGACCTGAAACAGGAGATCACCGAGACCATGTCCTTGCAGGAGTCAATCCGTTACAGCAGTGGTTGGCGTCAAGAGTCTGACACCCAGAGCATTGATCCCAGTATGCGTTTCGGAATCAATAATGACCTGTTTCTCTTTGAGCTTTTCGGGGCAGCCAGTCGGCAGCGTAGTTCTGTGGCTGCCACCCAGAAGAGGGCGAGCTGGGAGATGGTATGGGCCAGTTCCTGGGACAAGCGTTTCTGGCCGAATCTGCGGACCACCTACGGTGAAGATTGGCGTGAGGATGATAACTCCCCGAAATTAACCGACACTGAATCTAAAAACGACAGCGTCGCCCTTGATTGGGATCTCGAGCTTTTTAAGGCCTATTATAATTTCAACCACAGCAGAAATAATAACTTCGTCACTGACCGCCAAAACGAGACCATCAGTAATTTTGCCCGCCTGGAGGCCAACCACAGCTTTTGGCAGAACCGCCTGACCCTTGGCTTTGCCCACCAATATACAGAAAGCCGCAATATAACCACGGCCTCCCCAGTAGGCACCTCAAACGTTGCCCTGATCCGCCAGAGCCTGTCCCAGGTTCTCCATGGCCTTGATTCCACCCCTTTGACCACTGCCGGTGAACTTACTGCTGTAGCAGCTCTCCATGATGGTGATTCGACCACGGCATCATCCGTCTCCACCAACGGCATTGATCTGCCACCCCATAATATCGCCATCAAGACGGACTTTAAGATCATTGATGAGGTCTATCTCTATACCACTGTTGACGAGTCTGCGGTGGCAACCGGCCTCACCTTTGACCTTTACACCAGTGATAATGGTACGGACTGGCAACTCAACACGTCATCTCAGGCCTTCAGCTATAATGATGCTGAAAGACGTTTTGAATTTTCTGTTTCATCGTTGAACAATCTCTGGTTGAAGCTGGTTATTACGGCAAGCCCCCTGGGCACGGTGGATTTCTCGGAGATTGAGGCCTATCGTGAGGTCACGGTCACTGGTAGTGACAAGGTGGAGCTTATCTCTACCTCGTCGAGCATGATTACCGATCTGAATATCGGCGCCCAACTCACCGATTCTCTCTCCCTTTCCTATAATCTATCCTTTGAGGATGGCGAATATGGCTCAGGGGTTGCCTATGATCGTTATAATCAGGCCGGCCACCTGAAATGGCAAACCATGCCTGCCTTGACCACCGCTGTAGGAATGAATGAATCAAAATCCCAGAGCGGTGATGCCCCTGAGTCCATCAGCAGATCCTATAGCCTCAATATGAATGCCACCCCCCTGGATACGGTGGATGTTAGTATGGGGCTGACCAGGTCGGAGGCGTATCAGGGCTCTGAGTGCCAATCTGTCAACCATAATGTCGGTCTGTTCACCTCCGCAGCCCTGTATCCGGACCTGGACAGCAGTTTTGATATCAACTATGGCCGCACCGCGCAGGACGGCAGTGGCCTGACCACGGAAAATTATCATGGCAGTTTCACCCTGACCGCCCGCCTGGTTCCCAGGCTTACCGCTGATTTGAACACTGATTACCAGCATACCCTGGGTGATGAGGGCAGCGAGAGCGCCGGGGCGAATCTCAGCCTTAACTGGCGGACAAGCGACATGCTGTCGCTGCATGTGTCCGGCAACCAGGAGTGGCTTGACGGTGACAGCCAAAGCGAAGGGGGAAGCCTGTCTCTTTCCCTTGCCCCCACCAATACCACCCAGTTTTCCATGAATTATATTTACGCAAAATCCACAAAAC
>JAUVQZ010000230.1 GCA_030597865.1 Pseudomonadota bacterium
GCCATGAGAGTTCTGCCTACGAGATGCTGGACAGTCTCCATATGCAATGGTCCGGGCCAACCCCTGATCTGACCAATACCAATGGTGAAGATCTTGGCAAGGCCGTGGGTGGTATTAACACCTTCTGTACCTATGCCATGTCTTCTGGCGGCGCCTGTTTTAGCTGCCATGTGCGCTCCGACGGCAACGCGCCCCATGCCCCTGATGTCAATGATGTCGATTGTCTGATGTGTCATAGCGATACCTATCAGCGCAAGGTGGTTGTTGATCCCAACAGCGCCGAGACTATTGTTGATTATCTTGGCAATGAAAAGACCTATGTCTTTGGCGCCCAGGATGGTGACGGCAATTACTCCCATGTTCCGAATTTTGATGCCATGCCCCCTGGCACCACCATGGTTGACCTTGCCAAGGCAGTCCATCTCCCCACCAGAACATCATGTCTGCGCTGTCATG
This sequence comes from Pseudomonadota bacterium, assembly GCA_030597865.1. Lineage (GTDB taxonomy): Bacteria > Desulfobacterota > Desulfobulbia > Desulfobulbales > SURF-16 > BM506. Next base: position 457 of record JAUVQZ010000230.1, read on the forward strand.
CCAAGGCTGGCGGTGGCGACTGGACCAAACGCGGTGATATGGGTCTGAGTACCAAGAATCCGGCAGTTACCGAGGATTTTCATATGTCCCCGGATGGGGCAAATCTCGCATGTGCAGACTGTCATTCCACCGAGGGTAGTCATAAGGTCGGCGGCCGAGGCATTGACCTGCGCCAGACAGAGGCTGCAGCCCCAACCTGTCAGGCCTGTCACTCTGCAGCACCCCATGATGATAAGACCTTAAACCGGCATGCTGCCGGGCAGGTAAGCTGTCAGGTCTGCCATATCCGTACCTTTGGTAAAGGTGGCGCCACTGAGATGTCCCGCGATTGGCTGGCGCCCCATTGGAACCCAGGCTTTTGTAACGGCCAGGGTGGCTGGATTGGTCATGAGGTTAAAGAGTCCAATGTCAAGCCGGAGTATACCTGGTTTGATGGCACCTCCTACGTCTATAATGTCGGTGAGCAGATCAGCCCGGATGAGCGTGGTATCTATGCCATGGCCAAGGCCAATGGCGACGCCTTTGACGGCAAGTCAAAGATCGTGCCCATCAAGCGTCATCTCACCAACACCGCCCTCCATGAGAGCGGTCAGATCATTGCCCCGAAAATTATGAAGATGTTTACCACGGGTAATTTTGACCTGGCGGTTCAGGAGGGCATGGCTGATCAAGGTCTGACCGGCACCTACACCATGGTTGAGGCGGATGCCGAGATGCTGATTACCCATGGGGTGGATGTCAAGTCCAAGGCCCCGTCCTGTCAGGAATGTCATAACCTGGACAGCCAGACGCCGGACAACACCAAGATGCTTGATTTTGCCGCCCTGGGCTACCATACCTGGCCTGCCAAGGTTAAAGACTGTACCCTCTGTCATGAATCTGAGCGTATGGGTTTGCAGGATATGCACAGGAAGCATGCTGATGAAATGGGCAAGGACTGTATTGGCTGTCATACCGCCGAGCCCACCGGTTGGCTGGAGCCGCCCACCAGGGAAGGCCTCTGTAATAACTGCCATTCTGGTAAAACCTTTGAGGATGCCCAGGAAATCCATGAGGAGCATGCCGAGGAAGACCATGGTCGTATGGTGACCACCTGTACCGATTGCCATACCTTCTAGTGGGGTTGGCCTGTAGCGTACTTGTGGGCATATAAAAAGCATGGGGGGTCACCTCCCCATGCGCAACCTGCCATACCTTCTGAGCCAAGGAGTCGTGGCAATTAAAAAGGCCCCGGAGGATTCGTCCTCCGGGGCCTTTTTTTTGTCTGACCAGCGCGCTGACCCGGCCTGTTGAAAGGCAGCTAGGCGTAAACATCGAGGCCAGTGTACTCAGGGTAATATAATTAAGAACCCAACTCAGGAAAGTTGAGGTTACCTTTAACCACCGTCAATTGATGCCGGCTTAAACCATGGCTCTGAACTAGTTCAAACGTGCCTTTTGGGTGGACCACATCCACCACACCCAGAGAAAGAGGGCGGCGCCAATGACATTGGCGACAATGTCGGCCAGGCTCGAATAACGACCGGGGATAAAGGATTGGTGAAGCTCATCGCTGATCCCGTAAAGCAGGCAGAAGAGGAGGATGCCCCACAGGCCAGGCCAGGGCCGTTTCTTGACCTGGGGCAACCAGGCCCACAGGGCTGCTGCGGCCAGGGTGGCATAGGCCAGGGCATGCCATAGCTTGTCCTGGTTGAATATGGCGGCATCAGGCAGGCTCTTTCCCGGGGTGTGGGAGAGCAGGAATATAAGTGCCATCACCGCAACAAGGGGCAGAAAACGCATGTCTCAGGGCTCCTCAGATGTCTCTGGGGCCGGTGGGGGGCATTGCTGGCATGTGGCCGGTCTTCTAAGGAGAATAATGATCCAGAACAGGATCACCACGATGACGCCGATCATATCGGCCTCAAGGTCAACCTTGTCTGAGCGCCGGCCGGGAATGATTGATTGATACCACTCCTCCAGGCCGCCGTAGAGCAGGCAGATGAAGATGGTGGCCATGCTGACGCGCACGGGGAAGCGGCGGGGCAGATCACGGCCAAAGGCAAAGAGATAACTGGCCGCCAGAATGCCATAGGCCAAGGCATGGGCATATTTGTCAACGCCGCCGGACAGGAAGGAGGGCAGGTGCTTGCCGGGCAGCGAGGCTGCTGCAAAGATGGCCCCTGTCATGGTCAGGGCCGGAAGAAGGCGCAGCAGCGTGCGTGTCCATGCCATGGCCCTTATTCCTCGTCAATATGTATTGATGCCAGCACTTCCTTGGGGAATTTTTTGCGGATCCGTTTAATGGCGGCAAAAATGGAATGGGTGGGTAATGCGCTTAGATGTGTCTCGCCCTTGTCCTTATAATCAGTGACAAAGAATTGTTTTTTGCGGATGCTGAAATGGTGGGACCAGTTGACCTCGATGGTCTCCGGACTTTCCTTAATTTCCACATCGATGGCCTTGCCGTCTTGGGCAACCTTGAGGGCGTCGGCGTCGGTCATCTCAAGCAGCCAGCCATCACCCTGTTCAGTGGAGACAAAGATGAAAACCCCCATGGTGTTCACCGAGGCCTTTTTGGCAACGGCTAACTCCTGGAGCTTTTCCACCTCATTGTTCAGGGTTACCTGAACGGTTTTCTCCGGATTTTTTGGCTGGAATTTACTGATGTCATTACAGCATTTTTTAAATTTCTTGCCACTGCCGCAGGGGCAGGGGTCGTTTCTTCCTATTTTCATCATATAATCTTCATGGAATTTTTTAATCTTGGTTTGGGGGGCATTGGCTGGGCTGTGATTTTTACGGCAAATCAGCCGCTATCCTGTCTCAAAAGGCAGAGGTGTTACTAAACCATTTCGCCTTTGCCCTTGTCAATCCTGATATTTGTAAAAGCAGGGGGAGGTTGTGGCGCTGGGAATGATCCCAATGGTCCTGCCTTCAGGATAATGGCTCGAAAATGCCCTCCTTGGCGAGTCATCAATGGTCCATCTTCACTATCTTCTCTTGGCGGCAGTAATATTCAACCAGCTGTAAAAAGAGATCATCGCGGCCGGCATAGATGCGGTTGTTACGGTTTAACAGCTGCTGGAGGGCCTTGGAATAGCCATCAACGCCGATGATGTTCTTATAGATGGGGATTTTACGGTGGCTGTCATTTAACAGGGTCTCCATATAGCGGTTGACGTTGGCCCAGTAAACATGATTGTTGCCAAAATGGGCGTTGTCCCGCTTGGCAGACGATATCTTCTGGTCCATCATGGCGCGCAGTTCTTTGTTAAAAATAAACTCGTAGATGGCGCCGGCAATCTGGGTTGGCCCCTGGGAGGATGTACCAACGCTCTTGTGTCCCCCTGAGTTGGTGGTTACCGACACCAGCATGGTGATGGTTTTATCCCCATGCTTTTCGCGGTCTTGATAGGGGTTGAAATGGCTGATGAAGAGAGAACTTTTACCCTGGGGTGCGGTGCCGGTCTTGCCGGAAACCAGGTTCTTGAAATGTTTGAAGGTGTGTTTCATGGACGAGGCAGTACCGCGGTTGCATACCTCATACATGGCAAGGAGTTCATTGTCCCGCTCAACCTTGGAATCAAAGAGGGGGATACTGATATTGGCAGGATCCTTGTCGCGGCTGTATATTACCTTGCCGTTCAC
>JAUVQZ010000198.1 GCA_030597865.1 Pseudomonadota bacterium
CCGGGTCCAGTCACGCTCCTATCATCCTGATGCCGAGGGGTACGAGTGGTACTCCGAGGGCGCTGGCAGCTACACCTTGACACCCTGCCCCGGTCTCCATCGCGGCACCAAGATCATCATCGAGCTTAACGATGACAGCCACGACTATGCCTCCGAGTATGAGATCAAAAAAATTATCAAGCAATACTCCAATTTCGTGCCCTTCCCCATCAAGGTTGGCGGCGAAACGGTCAATACCGTCCAGGCCCTGTGGGCCAAATCCAAGCAGGAGATCAAGGATGACGAGTATAATGAGTTTTACAAGTTCGTCTCCAATGCCATGGACGAACCCCTGGCCAAGCTCCACTTCTCGGCCGATGCCCCTCTCGCCATCAAGGCCCTGCTCTTTGTGCCCAAGGAAAACTTCGAGACCATGGGCTTTGGCCGCATGGATCCCGGGGTCAGCCTCTATTGCCAGAAGATTCTCATTGAGCAGGAAAGCGCCAATATCCTGCCGGAATGGCTGCGCTTTGTAAAAGGTGTGGTGGACAGCGAAGACCTGCCCCTCAACATCTCACGCCAGGCCCTGCAGGACAACGCCCTGGTGGTCAAACTCAACAAGATTATCACCAGCCGTTTTCTAAAATATCTGGCCGAGCTTGCCAAAAAAGAGCCTGAGGCCTACGACAAGATCTGGGACACCTTTGGTATCTTCCTCAAGGAGGGCGCCACCAGCGACTTCCTGCACCGTGAGGCCATTGCCAAGCTGCTGCGCTTTGAATCCTCCAAATCCGACCCGGGCAAGCAGATCGCCCTGGCCGAGTATGTGGAGAGGATGAAGGAGGACCAGAAGGAGATCTACTATGTCAACGGCCCGAACCGGGAGACCATCGAGGCCGGCCCCTACCTTGAGGCCTTTAAAAAGAATGACATTGAGGTGATCTACACCATGGAACCCATTGATGATTTTGTCTTCAATCATCTGGGCGAATTTGATGGCAAAAAACTCGTTTCTGCGGACCGGGCTGACATTGATATGCCCAAGGGTGATGAAGGCGCTGAAGAGGAGGCCACCGACAGGCCGGCAGAGCTGGAATCTGCCATTGCCGCCACCCTGCTCAAATGGATGCAGGACACCCTGGGTGACAAGGTCAAGGAGGTCGTGGCCTCCAAGCGCCTGGTGGACAGTCCGGCCATCATCGTCAACCCGGACGGCATGTTCACAAGCTCCATGGAGAGGATTTTACAGGCCAGCAACCAGGAGCACCAGATCAGCAGCAAAAACCTGGAGATCAACACCAGTCACGGCCTGATCAAGGCCCTGGCTGACATGCGGGTCAAGGATGAGGAGTTCGCCAAAAGCGTTGTCGAGCAGATCTATGACAACGCCATGATCCAGGCCGGCCTTGTCGTCGAACAGCGCACCATGGTGGAACGCAACTACAGGATCCTGGAGCGGGTCCTGAAATAGGACAACCTCCTACACGCCCCCTCCATCATGTCAAAAAGGCCTGGGACACATCGTGTCCCAGGCCTTTTTATTGCAGCGTGCCGCGGTTAGCGATATGACTACAGATTAGCGGCCGCCAGGCTGGATCCATAGGATTCGGCAATACGACTGGCAATATAGCTGAGAAGCTCGGCGTTATCGGCATCATAGTCAAAGCAGACCGCATCCTGACCAAGCAAACCGCCTGGCACAAAATCGCCGCGCTGATCAGGATCGCTTATCCTGTCGCCATAGAAGCAGACAGAGAGCCAGCGCTGCTCCGGCTCATCATCAATGACATCAACCATGACGTATAAAGGGCCTTGCCCTTCACCAGCAGCAATATGGGCCCGCAGGGAACAGGTAATGCCGGGCCGGGCATGAAATGAAATAAGTGAATGGTCATTTTTCATAAGCAGCTCGTTAAAATGGACAAAGGCGTCTCTGGTTCGAAGTCCATCTACCTGCCAGCCGGCAACAAAACTCTCAATTTCCACTTGGGTGGTATCGCTTGCAAACATAATCCTTCCTCATAACAAATTTCTTCTTGGCATCAACTCAGCAAAAAACCTTGCGGTTCCTATACCCAATTTTGATGATCCCGTAAAAAGTCTTTGGCGACCAAACTCGTTGTCTGTACATCAGGAAGAAAGGCACTGTACCGCTGGCCGCACCGCACCTTTCCAAGGTCTCGCAGGCTCGCGATCTGCAGGGCCATCAATTTCAGACCAGTGCCACATAGTTTATTGCGGACAGACAGACCCTCTTTGGCTGACATGCCCATGCCCGCCTTTTTCTTTTATAAAGACATTTTCTGGTGTAGAACTTCATAAGGATGAAACCCTTGACCAACCGGTTTTCATGACCAGCCCCAAACCAGGGCCATATTGTTATGCCCCACCTACCCACATATGCTAAACCAAACAGTCCTTGAATTCCCCCTCCTTCTCCTGCCCCTAGTCAGCTTTGCCATCTCCTTTTTCACCTCCATGGCCGGCGTCTCAGGGGCCTTTCTGCTTCTACCCTTTCAGATCAGTATTCTCGGCCTTACCTCACCTTCGGTCAGTGCCACGAATTTTCTCTATAATGTCATCGGCTGCCCCGGAGGAATCTGGCGTTATATCAGGGAACAGCGGATGCTCTGGCCCCTGGCCTGGCTGATCAGCCTTACCTCGTTGCCCGGCATCCTGATTGGCTATTATTTTCGGGTCCGTTTTTTCCCCGACCCCTCTTTATTCAAACTCTTTGTCGGCTGCGTCCTCCTCTATCTAGGCGGCCAGCTGCTGTACACGGCATTAAAAAAAGCCCCCGCCCCAAACCAGAAAAACCATCATTTTGCCATTACCGACATCAGCCTTGCCCCGACATATCTGACCTATACCTTCCACGAAAAAACATTTCATGTCCCCTATGGGCCATTGGGGGCCTATTGTCTCTTTATTGGTATTATCGGCGGCATATACGGTATTGGCGGCGGTGCCCTCATCGTCCCCTTCTGCGTTTCTGTCCTCGGCCTGCCCATTTATACGGTGGCCGGGGCCACTCTCTTTGGCACCTTTATCGCCTCCATAAGCGGCGTTCTTTTTTACACCTTTGTGGCCCTGGGTCAGGGCCAGACCTTCCCCCCCCATTGGCTTGTTGGCGGCCTCCTTGGCCTTGGTGGTCTCTTGGGGATGAACGCCGGCGCCCTGGTTCAAAAGCATCTGCCGGAAAAATCCATCAAGATCCTACTTGCTCTTATTATTTTGGCCGTGGCCGGGAGATACGTCGTCAATTTTATTATTCTTTAGGCAACCTGCCAATGATACGACACAAAAATAATAAGCCATATTTGCAGTAAAAATTTGACAGACCACCTTTTTATGTGACAAAATGTCACTTTTTAGACGTCAATTCCCTTCAGCGCAGCTTATAATTATATGGCCCATAGCGACCAAAAATCTCCCGCAACCTTCTGCCGCTCCCTGCTCTCCTCCTTTATCCGCACCTGCCTGGACACCTCCATTACCGGTAAGCTGATCGGCATGCTCGTTGTTTCTCTGCTGGGCTTTTCAGTCATTTACATCCATGAGACCATCGCCCTTCATCTCATCCAGCAACGGGTGGAGTCCATCCGGGGCATCAATATGCCCCAGTATAAGGTATCTCAACTCACCCTGCGTGGCCTCAACGGCTTTAAGATCTCCCTGATCCACATCCTCAACCTCCATGAGGAGGATGAGGAGAGTGATTACAGCACCCATATTCAAGACAATTTCACCCGCACCAATAACTTCCGCCACATGCTGGAGACCCTGAAAAGCGGCGGCACCATTCAGGATATCACCCAGATATCCAATCTTACCCTGGACTCCTTCCGGGCAGAGCCTGCCCCCAAAGACTCACCGCAGTACCAGAAGATAGAGGAAATCCTCCATGCCCTTGACATGCTCCAGAGCTCCTACAGCCAGTTTATCCAGATCCTGCGAACCAGTCACAATGACGATGACCTTGACCTTGCCAACAAAGACCTTTTAGAGAGCCTGAATGTCGTTTATACCCAGCTCACCCAACTCTCCCTCCTGATTAACCGGGAGTTTTCCACCCAGGTCCAGGTAACTGAGGATATAATTGAGCGAGCATCCCGCCATTTCCTCGCCATCTGCCTGGCCACGGTTATCACCCTGGTGATCGGCACCGCCATTTACATTCTGATTATTGTCAGGCCCCTAAAAAACATTTTAGAGAAGATCAGAAAAATTGCCAAGGGTGGCGGGGACCTCTCCATGCGTATCGATGTCAAAACCCATGACGAGGTAGGCCAGCTGGCCAGACAGCTTAACAACCTGGTTGACAATATCCATAGCCTCAACTCCTTTAAGGGGGTGATTGAGGAGGAGGAATCGCCCACCGACGTCCATATCCGTTTGTCCTCCATCATTGCCAGCCGCTTTGACCTTGATTGTTTTTTCAGCTATGAGGTCAACGATACCAAGAAAACCATGTCCGTGGCCCATGCCTGCAACCACCAACTTATCTGCAACCAGCAGATCATGGACGACTGCAGCCTTTGCCGGGCCAAACGCACCGGCCACTATATCTCCTCCCTCCAGTATCCCAATATCTGCAAATTTTTCCCCCATGGAGAGAGTCACGACCATTTCTGCATTCCCATGATTGCCGGGGGCCGGGTCATTGGCGTTATGCAGTTTCTCCTGGCCAAGGGCAGCTCCCAGGAGGCCGTTGCCCTTTTTGAGGACCAGGTGGAGCATGCCTGGCGCTATATCCGCGAGGCCACCCCGGTCATTGAGGCCAAGCGCTTTGCCGCTGCCCTGCGGGAAACCACCCTCAAGGATCCGATGACCGATCTCTACAACCGCCGTTTCCTCGAGTCCTATATGGAGACCCTCATTGCCAACAGCAAACGCCGCAAATCCAATATCGGCATCCTGATGTGCGACATGGACTTCTTCAAGGAGGTCAATGATACTCATGGCCACGAGGCCGGCGATAGCGTCATTATCAAAACAGCAGAGGTGTTGAGCTCCTGCGTGCGTGCCTCTGACCTTGTCATCCGCTATGGCGGTGAAGAATTTCTGGTCCTCCTCCTTGACGTCAACAGCCCGGAAGACACCGCCCATATTGCCGAAAAAATCCGCTCTTCCATGGAGGCCACCGAGTTCAAACTGCCGACTGGCAAAATCCTCCAAAAGACCATCAGTGTCGGTTATAGCATCTTTCCGGCCGATTCAGAGGGCTTCTGGGAGTGCATCAAGTTCGCCGATGTTGCCCTCTACAGGGCCAAGGAGGAGGGCCGCAACAGAACCTGTGAGTTTAAGGCGGAGATGTGGCAGGAAAAGCTCTACTAGAAACCATGTTGACGGTTTCCAGTGTATGACTAGCAGTTCACTAAAGGGCACCCTGAAAGGGTATAGACAATGAAAAAAAGAAACCCCCGCCCCCTTCAACCAGAGGGGCGGGGGTTTCTTTTGGGGGAGGGA
>JAUVQZ010000010.1 GCA_030597865.1 Pseudomonadota bacterium
CGGTAATATCCACCCCCGCCATCTTGTCCGGCAGAGCATCGCTGCCTTCCGCTCCCATGCCCGGGCAGATACCCTGGAAAAGCTTGACTATGAGCGCCTGGCCCGGGTGGTAAGCGGCCTGGTGCCCACCGTCCTGGAGCTGGCCGCTGGCAAACCTGAGCAAGCCCTTGGCAGCCAGGCAAGGGGACATGCTCAAGAGGATAAAGAGGGTTGGCAGCGGCCAGGGGCAGGTGGCCTGCTGTCAGCAGCACATGCCAAGAAGGGAGAAGAAACCATGATCACACTTCCCGCGCCGGCCCTGGAGGGTTCGATTTCTGTGGAAATCGCCCTGCAGGGCCGCATTTCCAGCCGTAACTATGGACCGGAACCCCTGAGCCTGGCCCAGCTCTCCCAGCTCCTCTGGGCGGCCCAGGGCATCACCCGGTCTGGCGGCCAGCGCAGCGCTCCGTCGGCCGGGGCCCTCTACCCCGTGGAGGTCTATGTCGCCTGCGGCCAGGTCCAGGGTCTGGAGCCCGGTCTCTACCACTATCGCCCCCATGGCCATGGTCTTGTGCCAGTGGCCAAAGGTGATCTCCGCCAGGAGCTGGCCGCTGCCGCCCTGGACCAAGGCTCCATCGCCAGGGCGCCTGTCAATCTGGTCCTCACTGCTGTCTATGGCCGAACCGCGGCCAAGTATGGTTCCCGGGCCAGGCGTTATGTCCATATGGAGATTGGTCATGTGGGCCAGAACATTTATCTGCAGGCCGTGGGCCTGGGGCTGGGTACGGTTATGGTGGGGGCCTTTGACGATGACAGGGTGCAGCGCCTCCTGGGCCTGGCCGAGGAAGAGGCACCCCTGGCCATCATGCCAATGGGCAGGCTATTGTGACTGGTGAGCAATGAGATGAAGGCCCTTATTGTCAGTGGTCATAACTTTGAGGACTCGGAGTTGCTGGTCCCCTATTATCGCCTCCTGGAGGAGGGGGTCGAGACCCATATTGCCTCCAGCCAGGCCGGGCCCCTGCGGGGCAAACATGGTTGCCTGGTGGAGGCCCAGGCCCTGGCCCAGATAGATGGAGGGGAGTATGGGCTGCTGGTCCTGCCGGGCGGCAAGGCGCCGGCTGTGCTCAGCAAGGACGAGATGCTCCTGGACCTTGTCCGGGACTTTATGGCTGCCGGCAAAACCGTGGCCGCCATCTGCCATGGTCCGCAGATCCTGGCGGCGGCCGGGGTGCTGGCTGGCAGAAGGGTCACCTGTTATTGCACCGTGGCCAAGGAGCTGCAGGGGGCTGGGGCCTCTTACCTGGATCAGAGTGTGGTGGTGGACGGCAATCTGATCACTGCCAGGCAGCCAAGGGATCTCCCTGATTTTATGCGGGAGATCATCAGGAGGTGTCAGGGGTGAGCCTGCTTGACCATAAGAAATTGGCCGTCATTCATATTGTCAAGCGGGAGCTCAACCTTTCAGACCAGGAGTATAGGGACATCCTGGAGCAGGTGGCCGGGGTTCGCTCGGCCCGGGACCTGGACCCAGAGGGCTTCCAGGGCCTGATGCGCTCCTTTGCCAGGAGCGATAATTACCAGGTCAATAGGTATGGTCTCACCCTGCGCCAGAAGCTCTTTATCAGCCACCTGGTGGCTGATCTGGGCTGGAGTCAGGCCCACCTGGGTAATTTTCTCAACAAGTATTATAGGAAGGCCGCGGTTGAGGCGCTCACCAAGAAAGAGGCCAGCAAGGTGATCGTTGCCCTGAAGAGTATCAAGGGCTCTCACCAGCACCGCACTTAGTGCAAAATAAACCTTTAATCTTCGCACCTGTGTCAATATCAGGTCTTGGTTAAGTGAACCGCGTTCGCTCTTCAGGTTGTTAGCGGTTTAGGCTGTTAGGGGTGCATGGGCTTATGTCTAGCGCCCCTAACAGCCTAAATCGCTAAACACCTATTCTAGGATTTAAAGTTTACACTGTACTAGCCCTTGTATCGTCTCTCTCTGGCCTGCTGGCCCAGGGCCACCTTGGTCAGGGTGGTTATCTCCTCGGCCAGGATCTCCAGGAGATCATCCACGGTGAGGATGCCGACAAGGCTCTTCTCATCGTTGACCACCACCAGGCGCCGGATGGACCTGCTCAGCATCATCTCCAGGGCGTCCCCGATGCTGTCTGACTCCTGGCAGGTGACGAGCTCGTAGCTCATGGCATCGCCCACGGTCACCGAGTCCAGGGCCACCTCCTGGGCCAGCAGCTCAATGACCAGATCCCGGTCGGTGATGATGCCCAGCGGCACCCGGGCTTCTCCCTCCTGGCCCCGGACAATGATCACGTCGCCGACATGGTGCTTACGCATCAGTTTCGCCACGCTAACGATGTCACTCTCCGGGCTGCTAATAACCACCTGACGATTACAAAATTCTCCCACTGACATGATTATCTCCTGGTTGTCCTGCTGATGAACTCTTACAGCTCGGAGTTTTTCAGGGATTATAGCCCCGTGAACTCTTACGATGAATGGGGGCTGTTGTCCCTCTGTTGCCCTGGCCTTTACCCCATTTCAGCATAGCGCTTTCCGGTCTGTCAAGGGGAGGATGGAATATCGTCACCCTGGCCTGGGCAGTGTGCTGCGGCCTGCCACCACCTGGGGGCCTGAAGGTGCGAATTTTCTTCGTTAGGGCAAGGCCTTGTGCTACCATGGATGGAGAGAATAGCGTCCTCCCATCACACATCTGTCAGAGTTGTCTTTGGTGATTGCCATGGCTTCTGGATCAAGGTCATACATGTCTGTCCCCCCTGCTGCGGTTGCCTGGCGGCTTGGCCTTTTTGGCGCCCTCTGGTTCATCCTCTGTGGCGGCGAGCTCGGGAGCTGGCCCTTTGGCCTGCCAACGGTTGTCCTGGCGACCTGGGTTGATCTGCAGCTCGCTGGCAACGGCCAGACCCGGGCCCTCCGGCCCCTCATCCTGATGCGCATTCTTCCCTTCTTTTTTTGGAAGTCGATTCTCGGAGCCCTTGATGTCATGGCCCGGGTCCTCAAGCCCCGGCTGCCCATTGACCCCGGCCTTGTAGAATTTCCCCTGACCATCCCCCCTGGGGGAGGCCGTATCCTTCTGGCCAACTGTATCACCCTCCTGCCAGGGACTATCTCTGCCCGGCTTGCCGATGATCGTATCATCGTCCACACCCTGGACAAGGGTCTGCCAGTGGTGGCAAAAATCCAGGACCTGGAGGGGAGGATTGCCAGCCTGTATGGACCTTGTCCTGCCAAAGAGACGGGCCGGGGGCTGCCATGACCACCCTCTATCTCTGTCTGGCTATAGTTCTCCTGCTCTCCGTGGTCCTGGGCCTGCTCCGCATCATGTGGGGGCCCACCGCGGCAGACCGGATGATGGCTGCCCAGCTCTTTGGCACCTGCGGCGTGGCAATCCTCCTTCTCCTGGCCCGGGGGCTGGAACAGCTCATTATCGAAGATGTCGCCCTGGTCTTTGCCCTGCTATCCGCCCTTGCCACCGTAGCCTTTGTCCGGCGGGCCTGGAGGAGGGATGATGTACGTCGGACAGGGGGGCCTGATCATGACTGAGGTTGTCGGCATGGTTTTTATTATCATTGGCATCCCTTTTTTTCTGTCCGGCACCATTGGCCTGCTTCGGCTGCCCGACATCTATACCCGGCTCCATGCCCTGACCAAGGCCGATAATGTCGGTCTTGGCTTTGTCATCCTGGGCCTGGCCATCCAGGCCACAAGCTGGCTTGAGGTTGCAAAGCTCTTTCTCATCTGGTTTCTCGTTCTTGTGGCCAGCGCCACCTCCTGCCACCTGGTGGCTGATGCGGCCTTACGAAGAAATATCAAGCCCTGGACCAAGGAGTGACCATGGTTGTCAGCGCCTTTGATATCATCCTCTGCCTCACCCTGGTCTGGCTTGCCTGGCATATTCTCACCAGCCCTGATCACTTTAAGGCCGTGGTCCTCTTTATCTCCTTTGGCCTGCTCATGGCCCTGGCCTGGGTACGCCTGCAGGCGCCTGATGTGGCATTGGCTGAGGCGGCCATTGGTTCCGGGCTCACCGGAGCCCTTTTCCTCTCGGCCCTGAGGAGGATGGCCAGCGTCAGGCGGGGGGAGAGAAGGCTTGATCGTGCTGAGGAGCGTTATGATGACGGGTAATGAGTCCACCGGGCACAGGCGGGGCATGGGCCTTGTCCCCCTCTTTAACCTGGTCATGCTGGTAGCCCTGTTTGCCGCCCTTGCCTGGGGTTATCTGGCCCCCGTGTCAGGGTCGTCCGGCCTGGCCCATCGGGTGGATGCCGCCCTGGTCGAGAGTGGGGTGGAGAGCAGGGTGACCGCCGTTCTCTTAAACTACCGGGCCTACGATACCCTGCTGGAATGCTTTGTCCTCTTTCTGGGGGTGGTGGCGGTCTGGTCCCTGCGTCCCTTCCGGTACGACCGGCATGATCCTTCCCCTGGCCTCATTTTATCCTCCCTGGTGCGTCTTCTGGTCCCACTCATGGTGCTGGTTGGCGGCTATCTGCTCTGGGCGGGCAGCAATCAGGCCGGCGGTGCCTTCCAGGCCGGTGCGATCCTCGGCGGGGCTGGTGTCCTGCTTCTCCTGACCTCATCGCCCCTGCTGTCTGCTTTGCCCAGGGGCTTGCTTTCCTGTGGTATCTGCCTGGGTCCGGTTTTTTTCCTGATGATGGGCCTGGCAGCTATGGTGCTGGGCCGTGATTTTATGGAATACCGTGGGGAGGCGGCGGCACTGGCCATCGTTGCCCTGGAGGTCGTGACAGCCCTGTCCATTGGTCTCTGCCTGGCGGCCCTCTTTGGTGGCCGCCGGCCGGAAGCTGGCCAGGAAGGAGCTGGCAAGGCTGTGCCATCCCAGGACGGGGGGGAGGGGCGATGAGTGTTCCACCGGCCCTGGTCTACGGCCTCACCGGCCTCTTTCTTTTTGTGGCCGGCCTGGCCGGTCTCATCTCCTGTGCCCAGCTCTTGCGCAAGATTCTGGCGGCCAATATCATGGCAAGCGGCGTCTTTCTTTTCCTGGTCACCATTGGCCATGGTCGTGGCGGCGTCATTGATCCGGTGCCCCATGCCATGGTCCTCACCGGCATAGTGGTGTCGGTGAGCAGCACGGCCGTGGTCCTGGCCCTGGCCTGCCGCGTCCAGGAGACGGCTAATATCCATGATCTCCTCAAAAGAAGGGCAGGGGGAGATAGGGAATGATGGGCCTGCAGCTTCAGTCCGATTGCTGGCTCATCTGGCCCGTTATCCTGCCCCTGTCTGCGGCCCTGGTGGCATTTTTGGCCAAAGGGCAGCCGCGCCTGTCAGGGTTGACTGGCGCCCTGCTGACCGCCCTGGCCAGTGGCACCTTGTTTTTGAAGGTGGTGAACCATGGGGGGGGCAGCTATGATCTCGGGGGCTGGCAGCCACCCCTGGGCATCTCCCTGCGTGGTGATGGTCCGGCCGTGCTCATGGTGTTGATGACCGCTGTCACCGGTCTTGCCATCAGTGTCTATGCCGGTGGCTATTTCCAGAGCCGGATTGCCATGGGGGGCAAGGGCCGGCGCCATATTGTTCAGGAGCGTTTTTTCTGGCCCTTATGGCTGTTGTTGTGGGGGGCCTTAAACGGTCTTTTCTTGAGTGCGGACATCTTTAATATGTACGTCACCCTGGAGCTTGTTGCCTTGAGCAGTGTCGGGCTCACGGCCCTCTCCGGCAAACCGGCATCCCAGGTTGCTGCCATGCGCTATTTGCTGGCCAGTCTCCTTGGCTCCCTGAGCTTCCTGCTGGGGGTGGCCTTTCTCTATAAGACCCATGGCAGCCTTGACCTGGCCACCATCCAGGCCGCCCTTGCCCTGTCGCCACCGGTTGCCCTGGCAATGGCCCTGATCAGTGTTGGTCTGATGCTGAAATGCGCCCTCTTTCCCTTTCATTTCTGGCTGGCCCCGGCCCATGCCAATGCCCTGGCCCCGGTGAGCGCCATCCTCTCAGGCCTTGTCATCAAGGGGGGCTGGTACCTGTTCTTTCGTTTCTGGCAGGGCTTTCTTCCCCTTGTTGGTGATGGTGTCGTCGTTGTTCTGGCTGGTCTTGGCGGAGCGGCCATCATCTGGGGGGCGTTTCAGGCCTTCTGCCAGCAGCGCCTGAAGATGCTGGTGGCCTACTCCACCGTGGCCCAGATCGGCTATCTTTTCATTATTTTTCCCCTGCTGGCGATCGGGGCCGGGCAGGGGGCTGCGGCCGTGTTTTATTTTGCCATCTCCCATAGCTGTGCCAAGGCGGCCCTGTTTCTGGCCGCTGGCTCCATCTTTTTGCAGATGGGCCATGATCGGATCAATAACCTTGACGGGGTCAGGCAGATTCTGCCCATAACCACCTTTGCCTTTGCCTTGGCTGGTCTCAGTCTGATGGGATTACCGCCCACCGGCGGATTTATTGCCAAATATATGTATCTCAGCCTGGCAGTCAGCCAGGATAGCTGGTGGTTGGTGCTTGTCATGGTTGTGGGTAGCTGCCTGACCGCAATCTATATCTGCCGGGCCGTGTCCCATGTGCTCAGCCCCAGGATGGTGGCGGGGCGCAGTCAGGTGGTTGTTGGGGCCAGTATGGAGTGGAGCGCCCTGGCCCTGGCCCTGGTCGCCATCCTTCTCGGTTTCATAGCCCCTCTGCCCCTGGGGCTTTTTGAGGTGGTGGGATGATCTGGCAAAATTGGCTGCTGGTCATGATTCTTTTAAGCTCCCTGGTGCCGGGTCTGATCATCTTCAGTCTTGCCGAGTCGAGACATGGGTTAAGGACGACCCTGAACCTCTTTGGCGCCATCACCAAAATGGTCCTGGTGATGATCATGATTGTCGGCATCCATCAGGGTAAAAGTTTTGCCGTTCACCTTGTTTTGCTCCCCGGCCTTGAACTTGTGCTGAGGGCGGATCTCCTTTCCGCCCTCTTTGTCGCCCTGTCGAGTATCCTTTGGCTCTTTACCACCATCTATGCCATTGCCTACCTTGAGGACTCACCAAACCGGAGCCATTTTTTCGGCTATTTCAGCCTCTGTGTCACCGTCACCATCGGTATAGCTCTGGCCGGTAATTTACTGACCTTCCTCTTCTTTTTTGAGATGCTCACCCTGAGCACCTATCCCCTGGTGGTGCATCGGGGCACAACAGAGGCATTAGCTGCCGGCCGGGTTTATCTGATCTATACCCTGGCCGGTGGTTTTTGCCTCTTTCTGGGGGTGGTCTGGCTCCATGTCCTGGTGGGTCCGGTTGATTTCAGCAGGGAAGGTGTACTTTCTCCCCTGGTGGAAAGCCACGGCCAGACCCTGCGCATTATTTTTTTTCTGCTCATCGCCGGGGTGGGGGTGAAGGCGGCCCTTTTTCCCCTGCACGGTTGGTTGCCGCGGGCCATGGTGGCGCCGGCGCCGGTGAGCGCCCTGCTCCATGCCGTGGCCGTGGTCAAGGCCGGCGCCTTTGGCATTATCCGGGTGGTGCTCGATGTCTATGGCCTGCAAACGGCCAAGGGGCTCGGCCTGCTCATGCCCCTCATGCTCTTGGCAAGCGTCACCATTGTTTATGGCGCTATCTATGCCCTCAAGCAGGACAATCTCAAGCACAGGTTGGCCTTTTCCACGGTGAGTCAGGTGTCCTATATCGCCCTGGGCATAAGTATCGGTCATCCCCTTGCCATCATGGGGGGAATGGCCCACCTTGTCCATCAGGGCCTGATGAAGATAACCCTGTTTTTTTGTGCCGGCAATATTGCCGAAATCCTCGGCGTTCATCATATCAGCAGGATGAACGGGGTGGGGCGCCGCTTGCCCCTGACCATGGCGGCCTTTACCCTGGCGGCCATGGGTATGATCGGTCTGCCGCCCATGGCCGGCTTTGTCAGCAAGTGGTATCTGGGCCTGGGGGCCATTGCCCAGGGGCAGGGTTGGCTCATCGGGGTATTGGTGTTGTCCAGCCTGCTCAATGCGGCCTATTTTCTGCCCATACTGTATGGCGCCTGGTTCAAGGAGCCGGAGGGCGAATGGCCAGCTGATTCAGGTACTGTTGGCCCTGTGGAGAGCCACTGGATGCTTATCGTCCCCCCTGTGGTTACCGCGCTCATCGTCCTCCTTGTGGGGCTGCTGGCCAATAGCGGCCTCAGCCCCCTGGCCTGGGTTCGTCTTATTATTAATGCGAGGTACGGCCTATGATGGGTCACGCCCTGTACAATGATCAGTTCCAGATCCTCCTTCTCTCCCTGGTGCCGGGGCTGCCCCTTGTTGTGGCCTGCGCCCTGCTTGTTCGCCCCTTGCAAAAGACCGGGCTGATGTTGGTGCCCTGGGCTGCCTTGCCCGCCCTGGGCACGGCATTATTTCTCCAGCCGGGTGTCAATCTTGAGGTTGGCTGGTTTTTTATGGGGGGGCGGATGGGTATTGATCTGCTCGGCCAGCGTTTTCTGCTGCTGGCCGCCCTGGTCTGGCTCCTTGCCGCCCTTTTCGGGCGCAGTTATCTGCAAAACGACCCCAAACGGTGCCGTTTCTTCTTTTTTTATCTGATCAGCATGGCCTTTAACTTCGGCCTGATACTGGCCCAGGATATGCTAGGCTTTTACCTCTTCTTTGCAATGATGAGTTTTAGCGCCTATGGCCTTATTGTTCATACAGGGAGCAGAGAGGCGCGCTGGGCCGGCAAGGTGTACATAGCCCTGGTCATGGTGGGCGAGGTGCTTCTCTTTTCAGGCATGCTCCTCATGGCCAGCCGCCTGCCTGATCTGGAACTGACAACCATTGCCAGCAGCAGGCCCGGCAGCGTGAGCCTGATTTTTCTCTTTGTCGGCTTTGCCATCAAGGCCGGGGCCCTGCCTCTCCACGTCTGGTTGCCCCTGGCCCACCCCGTGGCCCCGGTGCCGGCCAGTGCCGTGCTGAGCGGCGTGATGATCAAGGCCGGACTTTTGGGGTGGCTCCGCTTTCTGCCCGTTGGCCAGGAGATTGCCCTGCCTGGCTGGGGGATGTTTTTTGTTGTGCTTGGAGTTATGGCGGCCTTCTATGGTGTGGTGCTTGGCCTGCTGCAACAGGAGGCCAAAACGATTCTGGCCTATTCAAGTGTCAGCCAGATGGGAATTATGACCATGATTGTTGGCTGTGGCCTGCTGGCCCCTGCCCTCTGGCCCCAGGTCAAAAATGCGGTGAGTATCTATGCCCTCCATCATGGTCTGGCCAAGGCCTCCCTCTTTCTGGGCACAGGACTGGCCCAGGGGAGCGGCAGGGGCAGACCGGCCCCCTGGTTTATGTCTCTTTTGCTCCTGCCGTGTCTGGCCTTGGCCGGACTGCCCTTTACCAGTGGCGCCATTGCCAAGTTTGCTGTTAAGGAGATTGTCCATGGGCTGCCCGGCCAGTTTGCTGCGGCCCTTGAGCTGGTTCTTCCCCTGTCCGCCTTGGCAACCATGCTCCTTCTCTGCCATTTTCTGAAGATAATCTCCCAGACCCCCAGTCGGCCGGCATCAATCTCAGCCGGGATGTTCAGCCCCTGGTTTGCTTTGCTGGGCACAGGAGGGGTTTTGCTTTGGTTCTGGCCGCAGCGGCCTGGCTATGTCTGGCATGGGGCAGAGATGGATCTCCTCTGGCAGGGGCTGTGGCCGGTGGCCCTTGGCTGGGGGCTGATGGCTGCTCTCTGGAAATGGTGGCCGGCTAAGATGGTCTTTACCGTGCCGGCCGGTGACATACTCTGGCTTTTCTATGGCAAGGGCGCTGCCCTTTTAAGATTGCCAAGGGAAAAAGGACAAAATATCAGGGTGGCAGGGGGAGTGGTGGGCAACTGGCAGTTTGGCTGGGGCCGGAATATCTTTGATAGAGGCCGGGGGCTGGAGAAAAAACTGATGCGATGGGCTGTGGTGGGGTCTGCTTACCTGCTGCTCTGCTGCGTCCTGCTTCTTTTGTTGGTCAGGTGGTGAGGGGATGTCCCTTCATGATGATGACTATTGCTCCCCTATGCGCAGGCTTTCTTGATGGCCAACTTTAAGGCCTCCTCAATTTTTTTGACATAATGAAAGGTGACACCCTCCTTGACGTTTTCCCGGATCTCGTAGACATCCTTCTTGTTGAGGTGGGGCAGAATGATTTCAGTGATGCCGGAGCGCACCGCTGCCAGCACCTTTTCCTTAACGCCACCCACCGGTAAGATGTCGCCGCGCAGGGTTATCTCGCCGGTCATGGCCACATCCTTGCACACGGGGCGATCGGTGAAGAGCGAGGTAAGGGCAACCACCATGGCAACTCCGGCGGATGGCCCATCCTTGGGGGTGGCGCCTTCGGGGACATGGATGTGGAGATCCTTTTTGGAAAAAATAGACTCATCCACCTCTAATTCCTCGGCATGGGCCCGGATATAGGTGAGGGCGGCAGCAGTGGATTCCTTCATGACATCACCGAGCTTACCGGTCATTTTCAGGCCGCCGCTCCCCTTCATCATGGCGGCTTCCACAAAGAGGAGAACGCCGCCCACCGGTGTCCAGGCCAGACCGGTGGCCAGGCCGGGCCCCCAGGAGTAGGTGGAGGTCTCCGGGAAAAACTCGATCTGGCCCAGATAGTCAACAAGCTGCTCAGGGCTGACAATGGCCTTCTCCTTATGGCCGGTGACGATATTCTTTGCCACCCCCCGGCAGACTGCCGCCAGTTTTCGCTCCATGGTGCGAACCCCTGCCTCCCGGGTGTAGGAGCGGATAACGGCCCGGATGGCATCATCTTTTATTTCAAGGTTTTTGGCAGTGAGGCCGTGGGCCGCGAGCTGGCGTTTGAAGAGGTGGTCCTTGGCGATGTTGAGCTTTTCCTCCTCTGTATAGCCGCTGAGGGTAATGACCTCCATCCTGTCGCGTAAAGGGCTGGGAATATTTTCCAGGTAGTTTGCCGTGGTGATAAACATGACCTTGGAGAGGTCAAAATCGACCTCAAGATAATGGTCGCTGAAGGTGGAGTTCTGCTCAGGATCAAGGACCTCCAGGAGGGCGGAGGAGGGGTCGCCGCGGAAATCATTGCCCAGCTTGTCAATCTCATCGAGCATGAACAGGGGGTTGTTGGCCCCCGCCTTTTTCAGGCTTTGGATGATGCGGCCGGGCAGGGCGCCGATATAGGTGCGCCGGTGGCCCCTGATCTCGGCCTCATCACGGACACCACCCAGGGAAAGTCTGACGAATTTACGACCCATGGAGCGGGCGATGGATTGGCCCAGGGACGTCTTGCCAACACCTGGCGGGCCGGCAAAGCAGAGGATGGGGCCGTGCATATCTGACTTGAGCTTGCGGACGGCCAGAAACTCGATAATCCTCTTTTTAATGCGCTCCAGGCCGTAATGGTCCTTGTTGAGCTGCTCCTCTGCCTTGGAGATATCCAGGCGGTCCCTGGTGGATTTTTTCCAGGGAAGATCAAGTATCCAGTCAAGATAGGTGCGCGAAACCGTGTATTCCGACGAGGAGGGCGAGATGCGGGACAGGCGGTCGAGTTCCTTTGCGGCAACCTTGCTTACCTCCTTGGGTAATTTGGCCTTGGCCAGCCGCCCCTTTAATTCAACATAATCGAGGTTGTCACTGTCCTCACCCAGCTCTTTTTTGATGGCTGCCAACTGCTGGCGCAGAAAGAATTCCCTCTGCTTTGAATCGATGTCCTGCTTGACGTTTTTCTGGATGGCAGCACTCATTTCAATGGTTTCAAGACGTTTTGCCAGTTCTTTGGTGACCTGGTGGAGAAGGGGGCTGGCCTCGGCAATTTCCAGCATGCCTTGTTCCCCTTCGGCAGGCAGGTGGAGCTGGGAGGTGGTGAGGTAGGCGATATGAAAAGGATCCGTGAGGGAATCCATGGTCATGATCAGCTCCGGGGGCAGCTTGGATATTTCCACCAGCTGTTTGAATTGGTCACTGATGTTAAGGCCCAGGGCCTCGATTTCCTGGTTAGTCTCATAGGTCATGGGGATTTCAGCCACCTCGGCCACCAGGTAAGGGACTGTCTGGCTATACTCAGAGAGGGCTATCTTTTTAATGCCACTGACCAGAATCTGGTATGAGCCGTCCTCATTCTTGATGAGTTTGTGGATGTAGCCCGCTACCCCGACCTTATAAAGATCATCAGGGTTGATACGGTCCTTGGCCTCTATCCCTTGCCGGTGGGTGACGATGGCAAAAAGGCGGTCCTTGAGGAGGGTGTCGTCAATGAGTAGCTTTGAGGAATCATCCTTTACCTGCAGGGGGAATCCCATGCCCGGGAAAAAAACAAAACCATGGAGGGGTAAAACCGGCAGACTGGCCGGGATTTTCAGCTTGGTAGGATCCATGTTCCTGTTATTGTCGTTTGCTGAAGGGGTGTGTTCTGTCATTCTTCAAGTCCTAAAGGGTTGGGGGAAGGGCTCTGTTCCTGGGGGCACGCTCTGGACGTTTTACTCGACCTCAATCTTTATGCGGCTCTGGGTTTGTAATTTGGGCAGGGTGATAATCAGGTAGCCATTCTGGCATTTTGATGTGGTTGCCGAGATGTTGATGGCGGTGGGAATTTTTATAGTCCGCTGGAAATCGCCATGTTCAATTTCAAGCTGATGAATACAGGTGGTGTCTGCAAGGGCAGGGGCAGGACGCTCCCCGGAAATGGTGATAGAGTCCGGTTCAGCGACCACTGAAATTTGGTCTGGGTCAACGCCCGGCAGTTCCATGTAGATGATGATTTCTGTGCTGGTTTCGAACATGTCGGCGGGCGGTGCCTTCATGACCGTATGGTAGGGCAGCAGTCTGGGGACTGACATATGGCTTAGGACACGGCCAAGATGGCGCTCAAGGTCGCTGAAGGTGTACGGTTTATTTTTTTTGAATCGATCCATCGCAAACACCTGGCAGGGAGAAGCTGTTGGGGGGTGAGATCAAAAAAAACTGACTGCATATGTAGCTTAGTATTTTCATCATGGGCTTGTCATGGATTTTTTTAATTCCTTGTTGTGACGATAAAAGAATGGAACCTGATTGAAAAAACGGGTATCAATAAGGGAAGTCTAACTTTATCTTGACAAGGTAACTTTGACTCTGTAGAAAAGCATTTTGTTGTTGTTTATGACTCCCCTCTCTTTAGGGGTTTGCTGCCTGCCGCAGGAGATATGTGATGCGCTTTTTTTGCATAAATAAAAAATGTCAGGACAAGGACATTGAAGAGGGCACCTGCACCAAGATTGGCTGCCAGAAGGGTTGTATGCCCCTAAGCGAGGTGAAGCCCGGCAACTGTGTCTGTGTCCGGCGTCATAATGGCTGCGGCAAGATGCGCAAACGTCTGCTTGATCTGGGTCTGACGCCCCAGTCCAAGGTGGATGTGGTGCGCAAGGCCCCCCTGGGCGGCCCTATTGTCCTCAAGATAGGAGGGTACGATATTGCCCTTAGCCAATCTGAGGCGGTTCATGTGGAAGTGGCCCTTGCCGATTAAAAAACTCGTAATGTTAGTGCCTTACTGCAGAAAGACGGCAATAAAAACAAGAAAATAAAAAATTTGTTTTTAAACGAATAATTTGCATCTACCGCCAAGGCCCTTATCCAATCCTTAATTTCCGCTTTAGCGGGTTAGCTTGTTATGGTTTGTAAAACGGTCTTCCTCCTTCCTGTCCCCTCATGTCTCTTTCTTGACAAAGGAGGTCGTTTTCTTCGTTTTTTGAAGTAAATCCTCGATTTGCTGTTTTTTTAGTGGATCTTCACCGTTGGAAGAGGTACCTATTGATAATCAATAGGTATCGTCTTAATTTCTCAACGGATTTTCTTGATGGAGGAGTGCGGAATGGATCATTCCCTGGCCTCAGTAAAAGCAGTGTGTTTTGAAGATCCACTACCATCTCTTTTCGTTTTCCCCCCTCCTCCCGGATGGTCTGGTTATTCGCATGAATATCATTGTCGCGCTGGCTGTAGAGGCATTTCATCAATCCAAGCTTATAAGGGATAAAAATGGCGGCGGTTGTTGTTGAACAGGAGCTATTTCAGGCGTGCCAGGTGATTTTTGGCGATGAGTTGAGTATTTCCCGCGAGTTCCTGGAGTATGTTCAGATGTCCGGGGTGAAGAGCGCCTACCGCAAACGGGCCAAGGAGACCCATCCCGACCGTATGGTGGGCCAGGGTAAGTTGGCCCAGGTGCGTGGAGCCCAACAGTTTCAAGTAGTTCAGCAGGCCTATAAGAACCTCAGCGTCTACCTTGATGCCCGTGAAAAGGGGTTCTGTCTCGCAGTAAGATCATCCCCGCCCATCCGGCCACGACCCGCCTCGCCGATGAAAAAGTATTGGGGCAGCAGGACTGAACGGTCTGGCTTTTCCCAAAAACAGGCCCGGGCCCGGCAACGCAAAAATCAGACAGGCCGCCCTGCCTTTCATGGCCAAAATTTCTGCAAGACCCGTCCCACCCACAAGGGCACGGATGGGAATCTGTTCACCGGCAGGCTCCCAGCCCGCCCCTTGCTCTTTGGTCATTTCCTCTATTACTCTGGTCTTGTTAGCTGGCAGAGCCTTATCAAGGCCCTGGTCTGGCAGCGCAGCAATCGTCCCCGCCTTGGTGAGATTGGCCGCCGCTTCGGCTGGCTCACCTCTGAAGATATCGTCTCCCTGCTCAGGACCCCTGATGGTAAACCTTTTGGTGAGAAGGCCGTTGATAAGGGCCTGTTGACCGAGGGCCAGTTGAAGACGGTTCTGGCCTTTCAGAGGTCACAGCAGGGCCGCATCGGTGAATATTTTGTTGGGAAAAGAATCTTTGGCAAGGCACGGTTGGAAGAGATCCTGGGTCATTATCATGCCCATAACTACAGGCAGAGCAAGCGGGCCCGCAAGGCCTCTTGATTTGTCCTAACCCCATCTTCTCGGCGTGAGTTATAATAATCTTCTCTATCTCCTGGTTGTCATTTTCCTGGTGTCATCTCAGCCCATTCCCGAACAGGCAGCCTTGCCCTTCTGGCAGGCAGCTCTTTTCTTTGTTGGTAAATTTGCCCTCTTTCATTTTTTATGCCGTCTTTTTCTGGGCGCCGGCCGGGTCCGGGAGGTCAAAAAATACCTGAGGGCAGAAAAGTATCTGACCCTGCTGGCCCTCTCCTTTCTGGCAATTGATATTTTTCTGCTTGACTGCCTCTATTATTTCTCCCTGGTGCCCTATCTCGGAGCCCTGCCCGTCTTTGGCAGATTTGTAGGACTGCTCCTCTTCTTTGCCTATCTGGGCAATGTCTGGCTTATTGCCTCTTGCCGGAGTATCGTCATCTTTGGCAGGAGCACAGGCAGCCGCCGCTTTATTTTTGAGAATGTCCGGTCCAATCTGCCCATTGTCCTGCCCTGGCTCTTCATATCCCTGCTCTTTGATGTCCTGGACCTGCTGCCACTGCCGGCGGTCAGAACCTTCATGGATTCCGGATCAGGGGAGATAATTCTCCTGGCTGGCTTTTTTCTCTTTATCGCCCTTGTCTTTCCACCCCTTCTCATGAGGATCTGGGGCTGCCGGCCCATGGCCGAAGGGGGTATCCGGGACCATATGGTCTCTTTTTGCCAACGGCTCAACCTGCATTACCACGATATTATGATCTGGCCCCTTTTCGGGGGCCAGGTGGTCACTGCCGGTGTGGTTGGCTTTATTGCCCGCTTTCGCTATATCCTGGTGACCCCCAGTCTGCTCACCAACCTGGAAGCCCGGGAGGTGGACGCTGTTCTCGCCCATGAGATCGGTCATGTGAAGCGCTATCATATGCAGCTCTACCTCCTGGTTTTGTTGGGGTTTTCAATTATTATCAACCCCCTTCTGGAGTTGTTCCTCTACTCTGCCCTGCATGGAGATTGGTTTTACCAGCTGGCGGAACTGAGCAACCTCACGGCCACAGGTCTCCTTGATATCTTTTTGCCCGTGGCCCTGCTGGTGGTGCTGATTCTTTTTCTGCGCTTTGTCTTTGGTTTTTTTATGCGCAATTTTGAGCGCCAGGCAGACCTGCATGCCTTCACCGTCCTGGGGGGAGGATCGGCAATCAGTGCTGCCCTGGAGAAGGTGGCCTGGCTCAGCGGCGATATTCGGGACCTGCCGAGCTGGCACCATTTCGGGATCAGCCAGCGCGTTGATTTTTTGGCTGCCTGTGATGATGAACCTGCCCTGGTAGAGAGGCACCATCGTAAGGTGTACCTGGCCTTAGGGCTGTACTGTCTGTTGATTATGGGTGCTGGTGTTCTCAACTTTACCCTGCCGAAAGATCTGGTCGAACAGGCCATTAATGAACGGGCCATTGCCAAATTGGAGGAGGAGGTTGGCCGCGACCCTGACAATTTTCAGCTCCACTGGGCCCTTGGTGATATTTATTACCGGCAGAAGGCCTATGGCGAAGCCATCAACGCCTATGGCCAGTCATTGCTGCTGGTTCCGGAAAATCCCGAAGTCCTGAATAATCTGGCCTGGCTTCTGGTGACCTGTGAGGATGGGCGGTTTATCGATGGCGACCATGGCCTTTTATTGGCCAGCAGGGCAGCGGCCCTGAAGCCGGCCCCCCACATCCTTGATACCCTGGCCCACGCCTATTGGCTCCAGGGTGAACGGCAGATGGCCCTGGACATAGAAAAGGGGGCCTTGGCCATGGCCCGGCCGGAGAATAAAAGGATATATGCCGAGCAGCTCAGGAGGTGGCAGGAGATAGTCGAGAAAAGTGCAAATCAAGGGCTGGAATTTTAATCAGGGCAGGGAAATTGGGTCTTGAAAGCTGAGATCAGCCAGGGGTTGGCCGGTCACGAGATGGCTGCCGATCTGCCGGCCAAACTCTTCGGCCCTTGCCTGCTGGGCCTTGTCATGGCCATAGCGCGGATAATGGTCGCTGATCAGCGCCATTTTCTCAGGATGTCTGCCGCTCAGCTTTAAAAAGACCCCCAGGGTGCGCCACGGTTCACTGATTGGGTGACTGAAGATAATGGCATTAGCCACCTGGGCCCCGCATTTTTTTAACAGCCCCTTAAGCCCCCAGAGATGCATGCGCCAATAACCACGGCAGGAGATAAGGGGGATAACGGTTTTGTTGCGGAGAAGGCGGTGGCCGTCCCGGTCAAGGAAGGAGAGCATGGGGCCACTGGGGTGATAGGACCAGGTGGGGCCAGCTAAGATGACCAGGTCATGGGGCTTGGTGCAGGAGGCTGAAAGCGGTTTGATGGCAATCCGTTGTCTGCAGAAGGTGCGCAGCATCATGACCACGGTTTTGGTCATGGAGCCAAAGGGGAAGCGCATCGGGGTCAGGGGCTGGAGACGTTCCTGTCGGATATGGCATCCGGAGTTTTCCAGGCCGCTGATGAGGCTGGTAAGCAGGCCATGGGTTTGGCCGCTTAGGGAAAATGAGATGATGAGGATGGTTGGCGATGGCTTCATGGCAGCTTTTCTCTATGTCCGACAGGCTCCTGGCGGGATTTTGATGTATACCTTATTCAAAGATGGGGATGTTGTCACCACAACTTTTAGCTTAGTTGTGATGAGCTACAGATTTTTTGTTGATGCGTTGATGAACTGGCTGCCTGGAATATCATGGAAAAAAAGGATGTGATCATAATCGGCGCTGGAGTTTCCGGTCTGGCCTGCGCCCATTTTTTAAGGGCTCAAAGACCTGAACTCTCCGTGCTTGTGGTGGAGAAATCGAGCCATAGCGGTGGGGTTATTCGCTCCCATCATGAAGGGGGCTACCTCTGTGAGGTTGGGCCCCATGGCTTCCTCGATAATAAGGAGGAGAGCCGCGAAATTTTAGCTGATCTTCATCTCATGGATGGGGTGCAGCGTGCCCCTCTGGGAGATTTTCACCGCTATCTCTGTCGTCAGGGGCGGCTCATGGCCCTGCCCCAGAAACCCCAGGAGCTTATCACCTCGAAACTGCTCAGCCCCTGGGACAAGCTGCGTCTGCTCGGTGATCTCTGGAAGAAGCCCCTGGCCGGCCATCCCTCCATCGGTGAGTGGGCCGGGCATCGATTCGGCAAGGGGGTGTTGCCCCTGGTGGATGCCGCCATAACCGGCACCTTTTCCGGTGACCTTAACCGGCTCAGTATGGATGCGGTGATGCCCGGCGTTCGCAAGCTTGAGGCCGAACATGGCTCTCTGTTGCGGGGCCTCAAAAAAAAGGCCAAGGCCAAGAGGGAAAAGATTGTTCTCCTGCCTGCCATGATCAACTTCCCCCAGGGCCTGGAAAGGCTGGTGCAGAGCATGGCCGTGGGCCATGACATAAAGACCGAATGTGAGGTCCATGGTCTGGAGAAAAGAGGGGAGGGTTGGCAGCTCTCAACAGCTGACGGTCCTCTGCTGGCCCGGCATGTCATCTGTGCCCTGCCCATTAATGGCGCTCTGCCGCTCTTTGCCCCCTTTGGGCCGCCTGTTGACAAGGTTCCAGAGTCGTATATCTGTAATGTCCGCCTCGGTTTTGTTGATAATGGCGCCATCCCCAAGGGCTTTGGTTTTCTGACCCCGGAATGCGAAAATCGTTTTGTCCTGGGGTGTATGTTCACCTCCCGCATGTTTCCCGGCCGCGCCCCCCAGGGCAAGGTGCTGCTTGAGGCCTTGGTGGGGGGGCGCCGCCATCCCGAACGCCTGGAGTTGGCCGATGATGAGATCGTCCGCCGGGTTGTTGCAGACCTTAAAGAATTGTTGGACCTGCCGGAATCCCCGGAATTTGTCAGGGTTCTGCGCCCCAAAAGCGGTATCCCGCAGATGGAGAAGGATCACCTTGACCTCCTGACCTGGCGCGCCAATCTGGAGCAGGGAAACCACGGTATTTCCCTGTGCGGTTTTGGCTGGGATGGTATCGGCATTAATGACATGACCCGGTCGGCGCGGCTGGCCGTTGCTGCCATTGATCAGGGCAGGGGTGGCGAAGAGGATCCTGGGGTGAAACCCGTCTATTTTTAGCCGAATTTCCAGGTGTTTGATCTTTTTGTATTCATGATCCATATCTCAATCATTGATGGCCTCGCAGATAGCGTAGACTTCGAAAAGTACGGTACGGCCACCGGCACAGTGGCTATCCTACTGATTTAACGTCACACGGTTTTAGTGCCAGTGACTTTTTACGGGATCATCAATCATTGGGATTGCCGAAAATATCGGCAAAATCGTCCTGATGTTTTTCCAGTATTGCCATCAGATCCGGGCCAAAGGCCTGTTGGCCGCTCTTGCCCGTGCGGTCGTCCCTGCGCATGATGGCCATGGTTTTTTCATGGCTGAATGGCGGTTTGTAGGGTCTGGAGCTGCGCAGGGCATCATAGACATCGGCCAGGGTAACAATTCTGCCCTCCAGGGGGATTTGTTCACCCCTGAGTGGGGAGAGGCCGCTGGAGCTGATGGGGCTGCTCTGGCTGATGTCCACCAATTTGCCGGAATCTAGACAAAGGGCCGGATAGCCGCTGCCGTCCCAGCGTTGATGGTGGTGGAGGGCGATATTGCGGGCCATGAGCAGGCGGGGATCCCTGTGGCTGCTGCCTGCCAGCATCTGATCGATGATCTGGGCGCCGATAATGGTATGTCTCTCCATCTTGCGCCACTCATCCCTGTCCAATGGTCGTTCCAGTTTAATGATATGGGGGATGGCCACCTTGCCGATGTCATGGATGGCAGCCACCTGGCCGATGCCCCGGCAGAAATCCGCATCCATGCCAAGCTCAGCGCTCACCAGCCGGGCGTACTCATTAACCCGCAGGATGTGATGGCCGGTAATCTCATCGCTGAACTCAGCCGTGGCGCAAAGACCGGTGATGGCCTGGAGAAAAAGATTCTCGTTGGACTCGGCCAGGTCAATGAGGTTGGTCACGGTGCGGGCCGTGTTGACCAATGTTTCCATGGCAAAGAGATCATTTTTGGTAATGCCGCTCCCTTTGTTAAAGGCGATGATGGAGAGCTCGCCCTGGTGGTAATTGACAAAATTTTCCATGGCCTGGTCGATAAAGGCCGCAACCTGTGGGTCAAAGGGGCATCTGCGGCTGAACTCCTGGTGGCTCTCGCCACTGCGGCGTTGGCCGGTGATTATGCGCTGCTGGAGACGGGACTGCCAGATGGGCGCTGCGGAATCAGGGGGGATGATGATGTTTTCTGACTGGCGAAGACCACGGTCGTCCATCTTGTAGACCCGGCCATGGAGAAGCTGATTGTCCTTTTTCCGGGAGATGAACACGGCCTGGTAGCCTTGCTGGATGATGAGGCGGGCCAGGCGTTGGTAGCTGTCATTGTCAAAGATCAGCTCGTGCAGGGAGTCAGCTATCTCCTGATTGAAGCGGTGAATCTGGCCAAGACGGTGATCAAGTGCCTTCTGCTCGGTAATATCAGAGAACCAGACCAGGATCTGGTTGTCGGCATGGGTTGTTCTGATCCGGTACCAGCGCGCCACCTGTTCAACATAGGCCTCAAAATCACTGGCAATGTCAGGCTGCTGATGGGCGGCGATGATCTCGGCCTGAAGGTCATCGCCGATGAGTTGGGATATGGAGTTAATGGCGAGCTGGTCAAAAAGGGCCTTGGTCCTGCCGCTGGCGGCCAGGATATTGCCCTGGCTATCCATGAGAAAGGCAGGATCCTGCCTTTTGGCCGGCAGGAGAAGAAGGCGTTCCTCATACTGGTTGGTCAGGTGGGTGACGGTCCGGGCCAGGGTAAGAATAATGAATGAAACAAGGTAGGGGGGCAGCTGGGTCAGGCCTGCCTGGGTGTCCACCAGGTTGAGGGCCAGGCCAATGAGAGTGGCGATGATGTAGTTGGCCGGTTGCCGTAGCTCAACAAGAAGCAGACGGCTACAACAACGGATATCCAGGCAGGTGGTTGGCGGCATAGTTCCGAATTGTTTGCACCCGTGGACAGGCCCAGGGTGTTCGGTATCCACATGAACTTAATTGTTACGTCTCTTTACTGCCAGCTACCAATATCCCTATCTTCTTTGGCGCCGCCCTCGCGGTTGTCCTTGCCATAGGTAAAGATGTCGATCTCACCATGCTGGCCGGGGTTGGTATACTGGTAATTGCGCTTCCAGGGGTCCTTGGGGATGGCCTTGGCAAGATAGGGGCCGTCCCAGCCATCAACGCCCGGGTCGGTGAAAAGGGCGTCTATGCCCTCGCTCTGGCTGGGAAAATCGCCCACGTCAAGGCGGTTGGCGTTCATGGTGGTCATCAGCATCTCAATCTGGGTCTTGGCGGTCTGCTGCTTTGCTTTTCTGACCTGGCTGTAATATTTCGGCACGGCAACGGTGGCAATGAGACCGAGGATGACCATAACGGCCATCAGCTCCAGCAGGGAAAAACCATGGTTGCCGGCGATACTCTGTTTCTTCTCTTGATCCTTTCTCACAATTACACCTTTTCGTTTGTTGATGGTTCTCACAGGGGAGGGGGGCTTACCTGGTCATGCCGGGGATGAGCCCGGGGCTACGGTGAAGCTCTCGGCGCAGCTCATTCATCTTCCCCTGAAATTCATTGATATATTGATCCAGGACATCTTCGGTTTCAATAACATAGGGGGTGAGCATGATCAAAAGTTCTGTTTTCTCCACGACCCGGCTCTCATATTTAAAGAGATAACCGAGGATGGGGATGTCCTTGAGGAGCGGTATGCCGCTGTCGCTGATGGTGGTGTCCGTACCAATAAGGCCGCCGATGAGGATGGACTGGCCGTCCTTAACGGCAAATTTGGTCTTTAACTCCCTGGTTCGAATGGGATTTGATTGAACGCCGTCCGCCTGGATGGGCAGGGCCTTGCTCACCGTCTGTTTAACATCAAGGATGATGATGCCGTCATAGTTGATCTGGGGGGTAACCTCCAGAATGACACCGGTACTCTTGTACTGGATGGTCTTGTCAACCTGTGCGTCGGCATTGGCGGTGTTCTCGGTGATGGTGGTGACAATGGGCACCTCCTCACCGACATTCACTGTGGCGGTCTCGTTGTTGAGCACCAGAACCTGGGGTGAGGAGAGGATGGAGAGGTCTGTTTTGCCGGCCAGGGCCTTGAGGAGCCCGCTTCCTTGCCCTGCACCCAATATGTCAATTTCCAAGCCCTGGGTAAGATCGGCGGGGATCAGGCGGTTAAGGGTCTTCATGTCAAAGCTGTATGGTGTGCCGTCAACCGAGCCGAGTTTATTGTTAAGGATGGCCCACTCCACCCCAAGGGAGAGCTCGTCCCTGAGGGTGATCTCCGCCACCATAACCTCTATCAGTACCTGCCGTGGCAGGTTGTCGAGACGCTCCAAGAGACGGACAATGCGGGCATAATCAGGGGGCAGGGCCCGGATCATAATGATGTTTCTGGTGTCATCGGCCAGAAGCAGGGGCGTGCCGGCAAAACGGAGGGAGGAGTGGCTGCCTTTGGTGGTGGAGGGTTTTTTTCTGGCCGTGGCCTTGGGGGCCTGAGCGCCTGACGGCTTGTTGGGCGCGGCCGTGGCCGGGCGCTTGGCCGCCTGGGGAGTTTCTTCCTGAATCAGGCTGTTCACCAGTTCGGCAAGTTCACTGGCCACTGTATTGCGGGCATTATAGATGTAGATGTTGTCCCGGTCCTTGCCGGGCATGACGTCCAGTTCACGAATCCATTTTTCCGCATTATCCACCAGGAAGGTACTTCTGCTCACCAGCATCAGGGAGCTGATTCTCTCCAGGGGCTGGATGGCGATACCAGCAAAATTATTATTGTTGACCTGCAGGGTGCCCAGGATCTCCACCACCTCGTCGCGCAGGTCAAAGAGGGGCGCGTTCTCAATCTTGACCAGGCGTATCTTCAGGTTGGCCAGGGGTGAAACGTCCAGGCGGGAGAGGATGGTAAGGATATCGATGATCTTACTTTCGTAATCGCTGATCACCAGGGTGTTCTGGTTGGCAACGGTGCTGATCGTCCCCTGGGTGGAGAGATAGGGCTCAACCAGCTTGGTGGCCTCCTGGGCGGCCAGGTGAAGGATGGGGACAATCTGGAGGATGAGGCGGGACGAGGGCTCCAGGCCGTTGATGTCAGCGGCGCTGTTTATCTGCTGACCATAGGGCTTGCGGGCCATAAAAATATAGTCGTGGCTGGCCTCACTACGGATGTCCAGGCCATTCATGTGGAGGATTTTCCGGAAAATGGGGAAAAGTTTTTCCGGAGGAATCTTGTGGGCCGAGCGGATATTGACCACCCCTTTGACCTGGGGGTCAATGATATAGTTGATCCCCAAGGCGTCGCCGAGCACCTGGATGACCTCGTAGATGTCAGCATTGTCGAAGTTAAGCAGCAGGCCGTCCGTACCTTTCAGGCCCGGAGGGGCGGGGGCGGCTGCTTTGCTTTGCTCAAGGGCCTGTTGTTCCTGGATCAAGGCCTTTTTCCAACTCCCTGGTGGGTGCTTGGAGGCCGTACTGAGACGGTGGAGTGCCGGATTGTTGCCTGTGCCCTTTACCGTAAAATCCCTTGAGAGTGGCGCTGGAGCTTTGTCGCCATCTCTTCTTTCATGGACCAGGAGATTCGATATGTCCTTCTGCTTGGTTATCCGGGAGCTTATCTCCTGGAGATCAAGGTTGCGGGTGGTGCTGCCCTGGTCGCGATCGGCACAGCCGCTCACCAAGAGGAGCAGGCAGGCCAGGAAGAGCAGGTGCGAAAGGTTGCGGGGCAGTTTATCGAGGGTGGGCATGGCTTTAAGAGTATTCATGGTGTTTTGCTTTAGGGTCTTTTTGCTGACGATGGTGTTACCCGACGCAATGGGGCAACACCAGGAGTGGTTTTCTTCGGTGTCAATGGCCGTGGGGCCAACCGTTGTCGTTTCTTATCGGGATCAAAAAGTGTTTTCTTAATAGTATCAGATCCTTTGATAAATAAAATAAAATCAGCAGCGATCTCTTTGACGGTGTAGCCGCCAAGCTCATCCCCCTCAGCAAGCTGGACGGTTTTTGTGGTGCGGCCGGCCGGCCTTTGGGGGACAGGTCGTTTGGTCTGGACGCCTGTTCTTTTAGTAAGGCGGTAAGAGACCAGGGCCTTTTTATACCCCTCTCCAAGAATTGCGCCGCTGAAAACGACATCGTCCAGGCGGATGTTCTGGTCGTACCCCTTATCTGTCGTGACGGGGCGTGCCTCCTTGGCCAGGAAGCGTTGGGCGTTAAAGAGGTAGCCGCTGCCCAGGTCGGGCACTTGGGGGCTCATCCTGGGGTTGAGATCGAGTGGTTGCTGGCTGCTGGTTTTTGTGGAGCTGACTTTTCTGGCCTGGCCAATCCCGCCTTCCTGCGACGCTGGAGGGGCACGGAAGGTGTCGATGTTGGCCTTGACAAGCAGAAGGCAGAGAAGGGCGAGGAGGGCGGTTGTGGCACTCTTGACCATTACTGTCCCCTCCCCATGCCGCTTGTCTTGGCGCTGACCTGCTTCTGCTGGATGTTGTAAAAGGCCTTGAGGTCCATAAAGATCTTAAGGCCCTTTGTCTTGTCCGGCTTGATGGTGCAGTTTTCCAGCAGGAAAAATGTGTCATTTTTATAAAGGGCGGCCAGGAAGAGGCCTAAATTTTCGAGACTGCCGTTCAATCGTAACTTGATGCTAATGGTGTTGATGCCGCTGTCATGGCTCTTGCCGCCGAGGGGACGCAGGGATTCCGGCTCAAGACCAGCCTTGGCAATGAGCGATTGCAGGCGGATCTGCATGGTTGAGGTAATGGCGTCGGCGTTTGGGCCATGGAAGAGAAAGGCCGCCGCCCTTTTTTCCTGCCCCTCAAGCAGGGCCATCTCTTTCTTGAGGGAGGGTAGTTGGCGGCTGCTCTTTTGCTGGGCAAAGAGGATGGCCTCCTGGGCCTCGATTTCCAGGGATTTTTCCTGGTATATGCCAATGGCAAAGCGGATCAGGCCAAAACAGAGCAAGAGGCCGGCCAGGGTGATGATAACGGTCTTTCTGTCCACACGGGGGAGGAGGGCAGGTGAGATGGTCATGGAATGCTCACCTCCAGGTGGAAATAGGTCTGGTTTCTTCTTTTCATGGTGGACTTCAGGGTTGCAGAGCCCAGGTCGGGAATTTTGGCGGTGAGGCCGTGCAGGTCATCGGTATAGCCCTGGAGGGTGACGGTCTGCGTTGTCTGGTCAAAGCGGAGCTGGTCAAGGTAGGCGGAGCTGGGCAGCTCCTTGCTCAGTTTGGCCATGAAGGCATTGAGGTCGTTGTTGGCTCCCATGGCCCGGTAATCGTCCAGCCGGTTCTTGAGCTTCTTGATCCTAACTTTGAGTTGCTGAGCCGCCTCGGCATCAGTCTTGGTGGCCTCGATCTGCTGGGCCAAGACCCCTGCCTGTTGATAGAGGGCAAGGCCCTTGCCACCCCCAAGGAGGAGGACAAGGAGCAGGTTGACGGCGGCCAGGGCCACCATTGCCTTCTTCATATAGTCGGGGCGCTGGAAGGAGGGCGGCAGCATATTGTACTCTCTGACCCTGGCAGGTTGGGCAAGAAGAGGCAGGGCTGACTCTGCGCCCTCCCCAGGGCTGCCAAGGCTATAGATGGCGGAGCTGTTATTGCGCCCCTTGAGCTTTGCCGCATGTACCTGGTTGGAGCATAGGTCCCGGCTGATAACCTTGCCCTGCCTGAAATGGGTGATTTTGCCGAACCGGTCCGGTCTCCATAATGACCAGGACAGCTCCTTGGTGTCGCGGGTGAGATAGCGCTGGCTCTCCGGGTAGAGGCCGGTGAGATGGGCGCCCGCCTTTAAAAGCATCTCTAAAAAGGGAGTTACCTGTGATTTGCGGCAGAAGTAGAGGTTGAGGGTATACCCCTCTTTGTGGCGTTGGGCCGCAAAGGCGGAGAGGCTGTCCTCGCCAAAGGGGCTCAGCATGGCGAGCTGAAGGGCAATGGCCTTCTTGAGGTCAGGGGTTTGCAGGGGCAGGGTGATTGTCGTGAAAAAGAGCAGGTCTTCCCCGAGGTAAAGATCCACATCCGTGCCAGCCAGTTCAAACCCTGTTTTCAGGTTGGCAAACCCCTGGACAAAGGCCCTGCTGTCAGCGGCAAGGTCATGGGTCTGGTAGCCCTTTGGGCCGTGCCAGCCAATGGTGGTGGAGGTGGTTTGGAGAAAGATATCCAGGCGCTTGCTCATGACCATTCCTCCTGCCAGCCGTAATAGCGTAAATTTAATCCGTTTTTTTCAAAGAGCACGGTGATCTTGGTGCCCGGCTGATCGTTGTTTTCCCGGTCAACTGCCCTGCCACCAGCATAGCCGGTGGCGGTTGCTGTGAAAAAGCGTACCTTATTATCCGTATAGGCCAGAAAATTGGCACATTGCTGGTAGCGCCCAGCATCGAGGATGAGGTGCGCCTCCACTGCGGACAGATCTCCCTGGTTTTGGCGGAGCTCATGGTAGAGGGTTATTTTGTCAGGATCATTTTCGGTGAGGAAGGCGAGCATGGCAGGGCTGAGACTGTTGAAGTTGATTTTGCCCCCCGGGTTATGGACCGTGAAAACTTCTGACATCTTTACCCTGGCCGCGATTTTTTCAGCGCCGCGGATCAGGGCCAGTTCACTGACCTCGATACATTTACCGTTTCTGGCCCGATAGGGAGGCTCAAGGTCCTGATAATAATCGTCTTCAGCGCCGTGCAGGCGGTGGAGGTTGTCGGTGTCCCGCCAGTCCTCAAGGGAGTCAGCAAGGATGGCCTGTTCCTCCTCCTCCATTTCAAGGTAATCAGCAAAGGTGGCAAGGAGATTACGGCTGGCGCCATTAAGGTCTATCTTGCCCGATTCATTGACCAGCACGTAGTGGATGCGGCCCTTGTCCAGGCTGCTCTCCTGTTTTTTGCCCAGATAGGTGATGTGGTCGTTGTCGTAGTTTAGGGGGGTGTCAAAGAGGGTGAAGAGCGCCTGGTTGATGCCGCCATGGGCCAAGGCCCGGCCCCCTAAACGCTGCCTGATATTAAAGCCCTCCAGGGTGCCGGCCCGCACGGCAAAGGTCAGCTCGGCGGCGAGGACCGTTACCAGGAGCAGGACAAGGATAACCACGACCAGGGCAAAGCCTGCTGGTTGCTGTTGATTTTTGATGGCTGGGGGGATCTTGGTCATGGCTTGATAGGTGTTTTTCTTGTTATTTTTTCCAGAGCTGCAGGCTCTGCAACAGGTTCCCTTCACTGGTGGCAATGATGAGCGAATAGGTGGTGCCTTCGCTGAAAATCTCCCCCTGGGGATCTTCATGGTCCAGGGCAGGTCCGCTGAATCTCATGTCCCGGGTCATCTGGCTGTCCTCGCTGAAGAGGTATTCCAGCCGTTCTTCAAGTTTGATCAGGCGCTGCATGGAGGAGGAAAAGCTCTCAAGCACTGCCACGTAGCTCAGACCAAGAAGAAGCACGGCGATCATCACCTCAAGGAGGGTAAATCCACTGTCGCCCTTCTTATTGTAGCGCAAAGGGTCAGCCACCGGCAACCTCCGTGACAACGGCTGAACACCAGGGCCGGAATTCATAGTTTTGACCGCCGTAGCTGAGGGCCACGCTGTTGTTCTCCTGGTCAAATTCCAGGCTCAACCCCGCAGATGCGGTGACAAGGGCGGTCATTTCGTCATAATTGGGGACCATATCCGTGTAATCCGGGTTGTGAAAATCCTTTCTCTCCAGATAGTAGAGGGTGCCCTCCTCTGGGTTGTAGCGGTAAAAGGCCATGACCACCTGGCCTGATCTGGCCTGGAAGGGCATGGTGGTGGCCAGTCGTAAGAGATCCCTTTCCCCGGAGATAACCACCTTCTTGGTGCGGGGATCAAACCAGCCGCCTTGCACCTGGCGCTGAATCAGGGAGACCAGGGCATACTGCTCGGCAATCTCCTGGGTCTTGCCCTCACCCCTGTTGGTAAAGAAGATGGAACGGTTGAGCATGGAGTAGATCATGGTGGAGGCAATGGTGAGCAGGAGCAGGGCCACCATGACTTCAAGGAGGCTGAGGCCGTCCCTGGTATCCATAATGTTTTTGTTGCTCATTTTCGTCATATCTTCTGGGGCCGGCCGGTGAGGGGGGCGATCTGCACCTTCCGGCGGCGCTTCTCCTTGCTGATCTCAATGGTGGCTGGAGTGGCCCATCCCTCAGGGGAAAAGAGGATATGGTTCGGTTCCAGGGCCACGGTCACCCCCTCTGGAAAGGTTTTTCTCTCCCTCTCCTCCCTGCCAAGCTGCACCACCAGGACGTCCCCCTCAAGGGTTATTGTTACTGCCTTGCCTTTGCTCACGGCCAGGAGCTTCCAGCCCCGGACCTGGGCCATGACATCGTTGACCTCCCTGCGGAAGGAAATCTTGTCAAGCATGGTGGACACCGGCGGCGCGGCAATGGCCATGCCCAGGGCGGCAATGGCCATTGCCGCCAGGAGTTCCAGGAGTGAAAAACCACGGGGCCTGTTTGTCATTCAGCCACCTGTAATGTCATTCATGCCGAGGATGACCGAGAGCATGGAGAGTACAATATAACCGGCGCCAAGGGACATGATTACCAAGAAGGCCGGCTCCAGCAGGGCGATAAAACGCTTGATACGCTCCTTGAGTTGTTTTTCAAAATGGCTGGCGATCTGGCCGCATGTTTCACCCACCCGGCCCGACTCTTCGCCGATTGCCAGCAAGTCCACGGCCAGGTCAGGAATGAGCTCACCATGGAGTTTCGGGGCCACCTGTTGTCCCTCTTTTAAGGCCACGGTGGCCCTGGCCAGCAGCTCTTTATAATGTCTGTTGGTGGCAACACCGGCGCAGATCTTCAGGGCAGTAACAAGGTGAACGCCATTTTTGACCAGTATCTCCAAGGTTTTGAAGATGCGGGTGGTCTCAATGTCGCGGATAAACCCCTTGATGA
>JAUVQZ010000166.1 GCA_030597865.1 Pseudomonadota bacterium
AGAATATATTCTGAATAATGGTGGCCGGGAGATGTTATCTGAAATCAGGAGGTTGCAGGCTGAGTAGCAAATATGTCAGGAGGTGAGCCTCTATTCACCTCTTGACGTGAGGAACGTTTAAGGATAAAAAAGTAGTTGTCAGGGTGTCGCAAGACCACCAAACCAAGTGAGGGAACCCGGTGTAAATCCGGGACGGGCCCGCCGCTGTGACCGGGGACGAGTTTTGCAGATATGTCACTGACCGTAAGGTTGGGAAGGCGCAAAATGAGATCGATCCGGGAGTCAGAAGACCTGTCTGGAAATGTATGGTGAAGGTCGGTTGTCGTACCATTGTTTGGTGGGCGCCTTCTTTCATCTCTGTCTGTGCTGGAGAAATGGCGCAGCAGTAAAGAGTCAGCCCCCGTGGACCAGGGGCGGATATTCGAGGAAAAATCAGGGAATCCCCGGATCAATATTTATTGGTCCGGGGATTTTTTTTGCCCTTTTGCAGGCATCTTCCGGACCAGCACATTCATTTATAACGGATTTTCGGTGCAGTGGAGCCAGGTAGAGGTTCCTGAGATTTCATTGCTAAGGGGTAATGCCTGCTTGAAGCAGGAGGGGTGGGGACAATAGAAACTATTTGTGTTTTTGAAGTGTTTCGTAGTTTCATAAAAACAAACAAGGAATTCACCTTCACATGTAGTGTTGCTCCATGTCCGTGAACCCCTCCTATTTATGATGGTTGAGGCATCCCTAAATCTGGAGCCCAGCCTTGATTTTCTCGAAGCTCCCTGCTAGGCTACGCTGAGTAATACGATTATAAATAATGTGTGATCATATATTTTAAGGAGATATAGGATGAAAAAAACATTGAGTATTATTGCCCTGGGCCTGCTGGCCCTTCCCGGACAGGGTTTTGCTGCCGACAATGGCGTCCTGGAAAGACAGATTCAGGAGCTCATCGAACAAAACAGGATTTTGCAGGAGCGCGTCCTCAACCTGGAGAATGTGGTGGGTGACCAGCACCAGAAACATCCTGCCAAGGGCCTTGCCAAAAAGCCAAGCGGTCCGGCTGTTGACAGCCTAAGTCAGCGCCTGAGCCAGGTGGAACAGCTTCTGGAGGCTGAAATAAGCGCCCCCCCTGCTGAGCAGCTAAAAAAATCTCAGGAAATCGGGGTGCTGGACCATGTGGAGTTCAGCGGTATTGTAGAGGTTGAAGCAGGTGCCAGCGAAAGCTATGACCACAGCCCCTCAAGCGACCTAAGTCTGGCCACTGTTCAACTGGGCATGGATGTCCATATAACAGAGTGGTCCCACGCCCATTTGGTGGTCTTATATGAGGAGGGGGAGGAGAATGACCACCTTGCCATTGATGAGGGGACTATCACCCTGGGTAACCGGGAGAAATTTCCCGTTGGCCTTACCATGGGGAAAAAATATCTACCCTTTGGCCTGTTCCTCACCAGTATGGTGACTGACCCCCTCACTCTCTCCCTCGGTGAGATAGGAGAGACCGCTGTTGAGGTGGGTTTTCAGGCTGCCGGCCTTTACGGCTCCGCCTATCTCTTCAACGGCGACCTGGGTGAGCGGCATGAGGATGACAAGATCGACAGCTATGGCGCCCATGTGGGTTTTGCGCAGAAGATCGGCGATCTGTCCTATGAAATAGGGGTGGACTGGCTGAGCAACATAGCTGACACCGATGGTATTGGCGACTATCTGTCAGACGTGGTGCTGGATGACACGGTTGAAGAGTATGTCCCTGGCCTTGGCGGTCATCTGCTCATGGCCTATGGCCCGGTGAGTTTCTTTGCCGAATATATCGGCGCCCTTGCCTCCTTCGACCCTTTGGAAATGGCCTTTGATGCTGCGGGGGCCCGGCCCCGGGCCTGGGGTGTTGAAATGGGATATAGCACCGAAATCAGAGGCAGGGAGACCCATTTTGCCGTGGGCTACCAGGGCACAGCTGAGGCCCTGGCCCTGGAACTGCCTGAATCACGTTACCTGGCCGCTGTGCGCATGACGATTTTGGAAAACACCAGCCTGGCCCTTGAGTATGTCCATGACGAGGACTATGACAGTAAGGAGGGAGGCAGCGGAGATAACGGAACTGCCGCGACCTTGCAGCTGGCCGTTGAGTTCTAGTGTCGCCTACACCCTCAGATATCGTAATTATTACCCCCTCTCCAACGAGAGGGGGTAAACTTCTTGGCGCTCAACCAGTCGTAGCCGTAGGGTGCGTACCACGCACCAGCATCCAAAGGCGCTATTCTGCGCCAATCCCTAAAAGCCAACTCCATACCTTGAAAGTTTTCCAAATCAAATCCCCGGTTGGCACATATCAATAGGTCAAGCCTGCCCCCCCCCTTTTTTTTTGGCGAAGATTAAGCAAGGGGAAGAAGGTTCGGCAGCCCTAATCTTTTTGTTGACTAGGGATAATGATGATGCTAATCCTGTTACTGGCCTGATTTTTTGGTAAAAATCCCTGGGTCTCCAAGCCGCCGGCCTGTACGGCTGCCTATCTCTTCAATGGAAAATACCAGTCTGGCCGTGGAGTTTTAAGCCTGTCGAGGGCGGTGCCCTGAGCTTGTCGAAGGGTTGACAGGGTGGAAAACCTCAATGGGGTAGCGTATTTTTTGGCTGAAATATCCCCACAGTAATTTTAGTTTCGCGGAATTAGACTGTTATGTTTTTTTGCGATACTATGGAGGAGATTACAAAAAAAGAAATTGGTATGGCCATCACTATTCTTAACAAAGGGGAAGGGAGAGATGAAAAGAAAATTAATGGCTTCATTAGCCGGTGTAACAGGGGCCTTAGGTCTGGTCATGGCCGCTTTACCAGCCGTGGCAACAGCGCAAACCGTAACCAGTGACCAGGATCAAGTAACCGAGCAACATAAAGGCATGCGCCCTTTATGGGAGGACAGAGGCGTAACCGTGGAGGCGAAATTGACCATGGATTTCATGGCTAATTTCAGTGGCGGTATTGACAGGAACAGCACCATCCTG
This sequence comes from Pseudomonadota bacterium, assembly GCA_030597865.1. Classification (GTDB taxonomy): domain Bacteria; phylum Desulfobacterota; class Desulfobulbia; order Desulfobulbales; family SURF-16; genus BM506. The sequence goes on from JAUVQZ010000166.1 coordinate 2,994, forward strand.
GGCAATGTTGACCTGACCCTTGAGGTTGATACAGGCAAGGCCGGCTTCTGGAAGAACGGCACATTTTTCCTGTACATCCTGGGTAATTTTAATAGCAATGGCTTTCTCACCGAGATCGTTGGTGATCTGCAGACAACCAGTAATATTGAGGCTGATGAGGCCCTGAGGATTTACGAGGCCTGGTATGAGCACCGCATTGCCAATAATACCCTCTCTTTTCTGACGGGTTTGCATGACTACAACAGCGAGTTTAATGCCTTGGAGTATGGCGCTTTATTTATCAACAGCTCCTTTGGCATTGAGCCCGATATATCCCAGGTCGGGCCTTCTATTTTTCCCCTCACCGCCCTGGCAGCCCGCCTGAAAATTGAGCCCAATGAACACTCCTACCTGGTGGTGGCGATGTATGACGGCATACCAGGTGACCCAGACCACCCGACCCATACCGCGATTAAATTTGATCATGATGATGGCGTGTTCAGCGCTGTGGAGATGGGTCTGACCGGTGGTGATGGGGTTGGCAGGGGCTATTACAAGATAGCCTTAGGCGGCTGGGTACACACGGCCGAGGTGGAAGGTTTTGATGGCAGCGTCCATGACGATAATAGCGGGGTGTATCTGATCGGCGAGAAAATGTTATTTGCTGAAGATAATTTCAATGACCAAGGCTTGGGGGCCTTTTTTCAGCTCGGCTTTGCTGATTCCCACCGTAATCAAGTGGCCTCATACTGGGGCCTGGGATTGCATTATACCGGCTTACTTCCCCAGCGTAATCAAGACATTATCGGTCTGGCCGTGGCCAGTGCCAGAAACGGCAGGCCATTTATGCAGTTTAGCAAGGCTGGGGCGGCTGGGGCGGTCAACCATACGGAAACAGCTATTGAACTGTCCTATCGGGCCGAGGTCACGCCTTGGCTGATTGTCCAGCCCGATATACAGTATGTTATTAACCCTGGCATGGATCCTGACCTGGACAATGCCCTGGTGGCAGGGATACGTCTGGAGTTGTTGTGGTAATCCTGTAGGAGCGACCTCGAAGTCTTCGTTTCACTACGCTTATCTGGTCGCGAACAAAGGCCTATATTGCTGGGCTGCGGATGCAAAAAAGGCCCTGCCTGGAAATCCAGGCAGGGCCTTTTGTTATGAAACAACAATCAGACTAAAAAAGCCGGATTAGAATTCCATGGTCAGGCGGTGGTTCATGACATAGATGTCATTGGTGTCAAAATTTTCAGTGACGGAGTTGCCTTCAAAGAAGTCACCGGTCATCAGGTAACCAAAATCAACGGCATAGGTCAGGTTGTCCAGCAGGGCGTAAGAAATACCGAGATCAATCTCCCAGCCATACTCGTCATCCACATTAGCCATGGCATCATCGGCCTCAGCATAGGCAATGGCGGAGTGCAGGGTCAGCTTGTCATTAACGGCAAAGTCGGCATGGACGCCCAGGGAGATAACACCGGCAGCAGTCATGGTTGCGGAAGCAGAGTTGTAATCACCGGTCAACATACCAGTGGTGGCGCCGGTGAGGATGGTGTAGGGCTGGAACTGCTCGCCCAGACCCCAACCTGGAACACTCAGAGCTGCTTCAAGATCATCATCGGTAGTGTCACCGTCACCAGAGGCGTAGAAGGCCAGCACGCCGATATCAAGGTTGCCCATGGTCATGCCAACATCGGCCATGATGGCGAAGCTGTCATAATCATCGTCAGTTGCAGCTGTGGTCGTGTCATCCCACTCCTTGTCGCCCCAGACATAGGCAAACTCCATCTCGGCGTACATGTTGCCGGCGTTCTGGTTGTAATAACCCTTGATGAGATGCTTGTTTATCTCTGCCTCTGGTGCACCTGCAAGAATACCATTGCGATCCATGCTGCGAGCATCATCAAAATAGTCATAGGCCAGGGCCACGATCAGGTCCTTGGTCTTGTACCAGGCCGAGGCCTCGTAGAGATCATAATCGGAGTCATTCTCTGTGGTGATACTGTCGGCTTCAACAGTCTTCTGGAGGAAGACACAGGCGCCAAAGGGCTTGGGCAGGAAGTTGGGGAAGTACATCAGGCGGTTCTGGTTCTTGTCAGAACTCAGGAAGTCGCCCTGCCAGAGGCCGCCGGAGGTCCGACCCACACGAACCTTACCGATGGGGGACATATACTCCATGAAGAGGTGGTGGATGTCAACGGTGTTACCTGAGGCGGAAGCCTCGTCGTCAGTCGAGCCCCACATGCCATCACTGCCGGTAGCATTATCCACACCACTGTTGGCCAGATAGATCTTGGACTTGACCACGATCTTGTCATTGACCTTCATCACGGGACGGATGACAAACTCATGGCGCCAGAAGGCATCGTTGCCGTTTTCATCGCCAGCGGCATCATCGATAAGAGAAACACCAGCGCCATCACCGGAACTCTGGTAGACACCTTCGACAAAATAATGACCGGAAACCTTGAACTCAAGGGCCTGGGCGGCGGTGGCCATGCCAGCCACCAGACCGAGGGCCGCTACAGTTGACATAATCTTTTTCATATCTCTTTCTCCTTAAGAAAAATATATTTGGACCCAAGTGAGCCCATCCCCTAAACAGGTGGGTGGATGTTTTTCCTGTAGTACCAAGGAAAACCGGCCCCCCACCTCACAAACTAAAGGTTATTAGACAGAAAAGAGTTGGGTGAGTCAAGTTTTTTTTACCGCCAAAAAAGCCCTTTATGCCACGAATAGGCTGAAATCGGCAGCAGGAGTATAAAAAATTGTATTTTGTTTACCGCCATTTTTTTCCGGTAAGTTCCTTACCCCACCCTCCTGGTAGGTTGGCCCTGCCTGTGCTGCCATATATTGTGTCAGGTAAAAATGTCGTTGGGGAGGATCAACAGGATAACGGTGGGCAAGGTTTTTTGGAGCTCGGTTTGTCAAAAGACCGCAGATGCAAAGTAGGAGCGAGCGCGGAGTCTTCGCGCACCTGCACGGGCAACTTTGTCATTTCGCAGCAGGTAAAGTGAAGACTCTGAGCTCTCTCCTACATCTCATACGAAAATTTGTGATTTACAGAGCACTAGCCCTTTGCCAGGCTCAGGGGGCGGGAGGGTGGAATGTGGTTGAGAAGGTGCCCCTTTCACAAGCTCAGGGGCGGATGTGTGTCATTTAGATGGACAGAGAGGCAAGTGGGGCTTGGAGTGTTTCTGCTGTTGAGATTCCAAGCCCCAGATAGAGGTGTTTTGACAAGTTAAGCGCTGATGGGCTCGTAAAAAGTCATGAGATGGACGCCATCAAGCACTAGAATCTGTAATCAGCTTCAAGGA
>JAUVQZ010000023.1 GCA_030597865.1 Pseudomonadota bacterium
AGGACCTTTCAAATTGCCCCATGACAAAACGAAAGCCTTGTGGATGGGGATGACGGCTCATAATTCCGGCCAGCCGCAGCCGTTGAGCCTGTCCCGGCAACCCACCGGCAATCCCAACAAGCCTGCCAATATCTATAAAAGTTTCCACGGAAAGGGCGACCAAGGCCTGGTGTAGAGAAGCCATCAGCGGTGTATTGCCATCATCAGCCCACCCCTGGGTAAGCCTGGCCAACTCATCAAGCAATAGGCCGCCCGCTGCCTCTGAGTCAATTTCCGCCAGCAGGGAATAGACCTGTTTTCGGATCTGTTGATCATACAATTCCGGTTCACCGGCTGTTTCCCGGGGTGTTTTATAGCCAGACTGCCCTGGCACCGAAGGGCTGGTCAGAACCTGGGTCAACAGGGGAATCACCCCATCTTTTTTCTCTGCAAAGAGGCTATGGCCCTTGAGATGGGTGAAGAGTTGCGTGAGGTCCTGAGTATAAAATGGCCCCCATGGTTGCCTGGAAAGCTCGGCAAGCTGCTCCAAAAAAATAGCAAAGGAATCTTCATCATCATAGTGGGTTAAGGCCTGATAGATGGCGAATCTTGTTTGGCCATAACTGGTTTGAAAATAGACGACCTCCTCGCTGCGCGGCTCCATGGCAAGCACGGCCCTGAAATAGAAAAAGGCGGGTATTTTCTGCCGGGCGAAATAACCGATGATATTCTGGTGCACCCCTGGCATCACCCGTTTCTGGACTGGGGTATCATGGGGCAGGGCCGCCATACCAATTGCCAGCAATGGCCCTTCAAGACCGGCAAGACGGGTGGCACAGAGGGCCTTCACCAGACGGCCATACTGGTCCGGGTCATCGGCATCAAAGTCAAAAGGGGTCAGGGTCTCAAAGAAGGCCCGACTGGCATAGAGATTCTTATGGAAAAAGGAGAGAAAGGCCCTGAAAAAAAGGGGCTCGTGAAAATGGTGGATGATGGCTTTTTCAATGCGGGGATCAATACAGAGGTTGCCATCCTGGCGCAGGTAGTTACTGGCATAGGTCGTCATGCCGTCGCTGTCACCTGCGGCCAACAACTGTTGAAAGAGCTCGACATTACCGGCCAGGGCCAGGGAGGCGATGGCGGCCTGCCGTTGCCACTTTTCACCTGAAACAAGCTCGGCAAAACGGGCCTTGACCTCTTCCGGGGAGTGGGGGGCCCTGACCACCTCCTTCAGGCTGGAAAAATAAAAACTCCGCTGAAGGCGGTATTTATCCGCCTGGGGGCATGGCTCAAGCAAGTCATCCTGATTGGCAGCCCAGCCGTGCCGAGGACCGCCAACCAGAATAAAAAGGGTAAGAAAAAAGCAGAAACAGAAGCGCTCCATATGGCTACCTGGGCAATAGGCAGAGATCAACGGGGCTCAATATGCTCTGCACGGAGATGCTCTTTAACCTCACTGATTTCCACCTCGTGCCGGTGAAAAATGCCGGCAGCCAGGGCGGCCTCAGCCCTGGTCTTGGAAAAAACCTCGGAAAAATGCTCGGGACATCCGGCGCCGCTTGAGGCAATAATAGGAATGGACACCGCCTCCTTGACCATATTGACGAGTTCCAGGTCAAATCCGGAGTTGGTGCCGTCCTTATCAATGCAGTTTAAGAGAAGCTCGCCAGCCCCAAGGGCCTCGCAGGTCTGGGCCAGCTGAACCGCATCAATATCGCGTCCCTCCCTGCCGCCCCGCACCGTACACTGGTACCAGCAATACTGCTCACCGTTTGGGCCAGGATTGACAGTCTCAATGACATGGTGACTGGTCTCAGACGGATCGCTCACATACACCCGGCGGGGATCCACCGATATCACCACGGCCTGGGCCCCATAGACATGTGAGATCTGCTCAATGGAACTCCTGCCGGACCTCTCCCCGGACTCAAGGAACTCCTCCACCGTGTAGACGGCATCTGAGCCAATGGAGATCTTGTCAGCACCGGAACGAAAATATTCAGCAGCAACATCAAGGGCCGAATAATACCTGCCCTCAGAGTCGGTAAACTCGCGAATTCCGCCACCAATGGTCAGGGGCACAAAGACGTTTTCAGAGGTGCGCTGAAGGACCTCGATCATGGGCTGGTCCTGCATGGGAAAATCACGAAAACCGGTGATATTCAAGAAGGTGATCTCGTCAGCCCCCTCCTCATAATAACGTTTGGCCAGATCCACCGGCCTGCCAAGGTTACGAACCTCGCCCTCCTCCCGGACATCATACTGATCACCCTTGGTGACCACCAGATCACCGGCATCATTGGAGCGGACATCAAGGCAGGCGATGATCCGGCGGGCAATCCTGGGGGGCGCCCGGGTGCTGACATCTGCCGACCCGGTGGCCTGCAGATTATCGTTCTCGAGAAAATTCTTAAAGAGATTGAGACCAGCCTCACCGCTTTTTTCCGGATGAAACTGGAAGGCGGCAATATTACCCCTCTGGACGCCAGAGATAAACTCGTCACCATAGTCGGTGGTGGCAAGCACCCACTCTTTATTGGCCTCCTGTAAAGGGGCATGATAGGAGTGGACAAAGTAGAGTTTTTCATCCGCAAAGCCCGTAAACAGGGGCGAACCTTCTTTATGGATACGAATGCCGTTCCAACCTATCTGGGGCACGGCAAGCCCTCCCCCCTTAAAACGTTTGATCTGGCCCGGGATGACCCCAAGACCGGCAACCCCCAGACACTCCTCACTGCCCTCAAAAAGGGTCTGCAGACCAAGACAGATCCCCAGAAAAGGCTTATTGGCCCGGATATGGGCCAAAAGAGGCTCAATATACCCTAAAGAGCGCAGGCGCTCCATGGCATGGCCGAAACTGCCGACTCCCGGAAAAACCAGCTTTTCCGCCGTGACTATATCCTGCGGGCCTGCGACATCCCGAATCTCGAAACCAAGCTTTCTAATAGCATTACGGACGCTGCGCACATTGCCAGCGCCGTAGTCAAGGAGAGTGATCATCCAGGTTCACCTCTATAAAATCATCATAAAATGAGAGCTGCAAACAAAGAAGGCACTATAGCAGGAGAAGCGGCAAGATACCAGCCTTGAGGATGTCTTTATTCCATATCATGGGCCCATGGGCCCGCCAGTAAACCCAACAAAAAGCAGCTTGGCAGGACGCGGCCAATTGACAGAAAATCACCAGTGATATATAGAATTGATTGCTTAATCCATATCTTAATAATTTACCATTGAGGCATCCATGATTACCATCAATGAACATTATCTGAAACTGCAGGCATCCTATCTCTTCTCTGACATTGCCAAGCGGGTTGCGACCTTCCAGGAAAATAATCCAGACAAGGACATCATCCGCCTGGGAATTGGTGATGTCACCAGACCCCTGCCCAAGGCCTGTATCACCGCCCTCCATGCCGCTGTGGATGAGATGGCAAGCGATGCCTCCTTCCACGGCTACGGCCCGGAACAAGGCTACGCCTTCCTGCGTGAGGCCATTGCCAAGCATGATTTTCAGGACCAGGGCGCCGATATCAGCGCCGATGAAATCTTTGTCAGTGACGGCGCCAAATGTGACTCCGGTAATATCCAGGAACTCTTTACCACCGATATCAAGGTAGCCCTCCCAGACCCGGTCTATCCGGTATATCTGGACACCAATGTTATGGCAGGCCGCACCGGTGTCTTTGCCGATGGCCGCTACCAGGGCATCACCTACCTTGATGCCGTAAGGTCTAATAACTTTGTGCCGGACCTGCCCAAGGAGCCGGTTGATCTCATCTACCTCTGTTTTCCCAATAACCCCACCGGCACCACCGCCACCAAGGAAGAGCTCAAAACCTGGGTTGACTACGCCCATGAGCACAAGGCCCTGATCCTCTTTGATGCGGCCTACGAGGCCTTTATCCGCGACGAATCCCTGCCCAAATCGATCTTTGAGATTGACGGCGCCAAAGAGGTTGCCATTGAATTCAGGAGCTTCTCGAAAAATGCCGGTTTCACCGGCACCCGTTGCGCCTACACCGTCGTGCCAAAGGAGTGTATGGCCTTTGACAGCAAGGGCAACAAGCAGGCCGTCCATCCCCTGTGGAACCGCCGCCATTGCACCAAATTCAACGGCGTTTCCTACCCCATCCAGAAGGCAGCGGAGGCCGTGTACAGCGCCGAGGGCAAGGCCCAGACCAGGGAGCTCACCGATTATTACCTGCGTAACGCCGCCCACATCAAGGCTGAAATCGGCAAGCTTGGTTTTGATTGCGTGGGGGGAGACAACTCTCCATATATCTGGATCGACGGCCAGGGCCGCGACTCCTGGGAGTTTTTTGACCTGCTGCTAAATACGGCCGGCGTGGTCTGTACACCGGGGGCGGGATTCGGCAAATGCGGCCAGGGCTACATCCGCCTTTCCGCCTTTAACTCCCATGAGAATGTGGTTACAGCCATGGAAAGAATCAGCGCTGAGTTGAAATAATTCCTTCATTGCCAATACCAATAAAAAAGCGGCGTGACCTGGACTGGTCACGCCGCTTTTTTTTATTGAATCAACTCACCCATATTTCTTCCGTTTTCGCTCCCGAAGCAGGAGTTTGATGGGGGAATTACTGAGCCCCAGCTCTTCCCGGAACTGGTTGACCAGAAAGCGATAATAGGAAAAATGGATTCCTTTTGGATAGTTGACAAAGAGAACAAAGGTGGGGGGAGAACTTGCCACCTGGGTCGTGTAGTAGAGTTTAAGGCGGCGGCCCTTATGGAGGGGCGGGGTATGGGTCTCCGTGGCCTTCTTGAGCACCTGATTCAGGGCATTGGTGGAAAAGGTGGCCGTGTACTGGCTATACACCTTATCCACCGTGGTCAAAATTTTCGTAAGCGACATACCGGTCAAGGCCGAGATCTTGATGGTGGGGGCATAGGGCATGAATTTGGTGGCCATGGCCACCTCATCCATGATCCATTTCTCCTTCTTCTTTTCGCCCCGGACCAGATCCCACTTATTGACCAGAATGAGACAGGCCCGGCCCCGCTCAAGGGCATAGCCAATCACCTTGGTGTCCTGCTCGGTGATGCCCTCACTGGCATCCACCAGCAGCAGGGCAAGGTCGCAGCGCTCCAGGGAGGAGAGGGCCCGCATGACGCTGAATTTTTCAATTTTCTCGTGCACCTTGCCCTTGCGGCGGATACCCGCCGTATCAATGAGCAGATACTGCTTGCCGTTTTTCTCAAGGAGGCTGTCCACCGAATCACGGGTGGTGCCAGGAATATCGGAAACCACCATGCGATCCTGGCCCAGAAATTTATTAATCAACGATGACTTGCCGACATTGGGACGACCGATGCAGGCAATACGGATGGCCTCCTCCGGAATGTCGCTATGCCCTTCGGAGCTCGGCAGACTGTCAAAGAAATAATCAAAAAAGGTCCGCATGCCAAAACCATGGGACGCAGATACCGCCCACAGCTGATCAATTCCCAGCTCATAAAACTGGCTGAGAATCTCGCCCTCCTTCTCAGGGCCATCCACCTTATTGACCAGATGATAGACCGGCTTTTTCGAGCGGCGCAACCTGCTCACCACCTCGAAATCTTCGGATAAAACGCCGCCCACACCATCCATGATATGGAGGATAATGTCAGCCTCCTCAATGGCGGCCCAGGTCTGATCCTGGATCTGACCGGAGATAATATCATTTGTACCAAGCTCAATGCCGCCGGTATCCACCAGGATAATCCGCCGCTCATTCCAGACCACCGGTCCATAGTGGCGATCCCTGGTCACACCCGGGGTGGGGTCGACAATGGCCTTTCTGGACTTGGTCAACCGATTAAAAAGCATTGACTTTCCGACATTAGGACGTCCCACCAGGGCAACAATGAGGGTATCCTGGCCGCGATCTTGACTTATATCTTCGTTCATATTTCTCTAATCCGAGAGGGACTCATTGAGCTTGGTATAGGGCGCTGCCTCGTGCAGGTCGCCGCAAATATCGCCAACAAGCTCTGTAAGCCTTGGGAAGCGATCAGCCACATCGTGCAGGCGCTCATCTAAACTTGAAGCAGCCGGCATGATATATTTTTCAAAAAAGATCTTGCCCTTCTGCTGGGACAAAAAGGCAAAGGCGCCCAGAATCTGCAAATTCCTCTGTAACGCCAAAAAGGTGTAACCACGGCGGAACTGATCCGGATCGAAATCCGGCACCAGCCGGACCGCCTGCTCAACATAATAATCAAACACCACCCTCTGCTCCTTGGAACTTAAGGATGCATAGGGATCAATGAGCAGCGAGGCAAGATCATAGGCCAGAGGCCCCAGCCGGGCTCCTTGAAAATCAATGATCCGCACCTTGCCTTCATGCACCATGAGGTTACGGGACTGAAAGTCTCTGTGCAATAAAAAATCTGGCCGCTCCCTGGCAGCACGCCGGGCAAGCTGGACAAACTCCTGATTAAGGCCATGTTCATCAACAAACCTGCCCAGATACTCCCTGCAAAAGGCCTGGAGAAAATAGCCGGATTCACGCTGAAGCATCAGGTCCATATCATAACTGGGCGTATCCCAGCAACAACGGCTGTCAAATCCCTTCACACCCTCAACCTGGAGTTTCAGGAGACCGTCAATGGCCTGCAGGTAAAAGGGCTGCACCTCGCTAAAACTCTGGCGCGCCACGGCCAGGGAATGGAGGTGAACATCCCCCACATCCTCAAAAAGGATAATGCGGTTTTGGCGGTCATGGCCCAGGACCCTGGGCACCGGCACCCCAAGATCAGCGAGATGACAGGCAATGGTGTAGCAGGATCTGGCCTCTGCCATTGCCCGGGGATGGGCCCGGGCCGGAAACACGGCCACACAGGGACAGTCACCGGCTACCCGGTAAAACCGTCGGTCTGATCCGTCCCCTGTAAGTGGCCGTATCTGATCGGCATCAACCCGGCAGGGAACCTCGGCCAGGAGAGCAAGGATCAGTTCCAGGTCTCGCTCTGCCCCTGGCCCATGAGTCTCCTTTAATGATTTCGAAAAAATCATACAACAATGGTATCCATGAGCTGACTTCCCGGGGCAACCACTGCCCCATCCCAGACCACGACCCGGCTCAACGTAGAGCCCTCGCCAATCTGCGCCCCTTTTCCTATGGCAGCCCATTCCAGGAGATCAACCCTGGCCAGATCCAGGCCATTGGCAAGGCAAAAGGGCGATGGGGCGGCAAAGCGGGGGGCGGTGAGAAGACGGCCATGGAGTTCAAGATAATCAGCCGGCGTACCCATATCACTCCAAAAATGATTCTGCACCATAAAACTTTGGATTTTCATGCCGTTAGCCATCCACTGCCTATAACAGGTAAGAATATCATAAAAAGTGGCCCCAGGGATAATTTCCAGAAGTTGCGGCCCAAGGACATGGATACCGGTGAAGGCCTGGATGGTAACGGCTTCATCACAGGGGGTAAAGTCAATAATGGCGCCCTGGTCATCGACACTCACCTTGTTGAAACGGGGATAGTCATGGAGTACCAGGGTGGCAGGTGCATCACCCCTGAGATGGCTATCGTATACCAGACCATAGTCGATGGTATGGTATATATCACCGTTTACCACCAAGACGGGCTCTTTGCCAAGCCACGCCATGGCATTTCGTAAGCCGCCCCCCGTACCAAGAACCGCTGCCTCACTGAAAACTGTGACACCGCTCATCCCAGCCAAGGCCTGCTCAATCTGCCCGCCAAGATGGTGACAATTAACGGCAATCTCCTGAAAACCAGAGGCCTTCAGGTTGGCAAGGGTATGGAGAAGAAGGGGGGTGTTAAGAACAGGAAAAAGTGGTTTGGGCCGCTGATGTGTATAGGGCTGCAGCCGGGTACCAAGCCCGGCAGCAAGGACCATAGCTTTCATAGAAGGTACCCATCAAAATGATAATCAGAAGGAAATAGCGCCAGAATCATCCTGCCACACCCCAACCACGATGATACCGGCCTTGTCCGCCGCCTCAATTACCCTTTCAGCATCAAAGAGCAGGGATTGGCCCTTTTCGACCGCCAGCACCTTGGCCTTGACCTCCTTCATCGACTCAATGGTCTGCAGGCCGATGGCGGGCAGGTCAAATCGAAAATCCTGATCCGGTTTACGCACCTTGACCACCACTGCCCTCTCGTGTCCCAAAGCACCACCGCGGCGGATAGCAGCATCAGTGCCCTCAATGGCCTCCACCGCCAAGACCGTCTGATCACGAACCACCACACATTGGCCGATATCAAGATCACCAATGGCCTTGGCCATCCGAAAACCGAAACGAATATCGTTTTGCTGGCCTGCATCCGGTTTCTTCCTGGTCAAGACGCCCTGGGGAAAGAGGAGATCCTGCAGATAACAGGTGGACTCCAGAACCGTGACACCATCCTTCTCAAGCTCAGCGGCAATGGCCCGCAGGATGGCATCATCCTGTTTGATATCAATCTTATTCCACAGGGTCAGCCCCCGCAGATCAGGAAAGATATCACGGAAGATTCTGGTCTTGGTGATGGTGCCTAAGAAAACCGCCTCAGTGACACCCTGCTTTTTGAAAAATTTAAGAATTTTTCCAAGCTGGCCAAGCTTTACCCAACAAAACCCGTCAGCCAACTGGGCCAGATCAGAGTCAGTTTCTGCCCTATGCCCGGCAATATAGACCTTGCGGCCGGCCTTCTGGGCGGCCTGGCAAAAGAGGTGGGGGAATTGCCCCCCGCCGGCAATGACACCAATTTTTTCAATCATCACTGCTTAAACGGGCAACATTGCGGCTTGAAACCTTGAAGAAATTGACCAGCCGCGCCACTGCGGCACAATCACCAAAATCTTTGACCACCTGGGCCAAGGCATCCTGGAGCAGAAGATCCTCTGTCTTGAAAATAACCATAAACGCCTTATTGAGATTACGAATATCCTCACTCGAGAACCCTGCCCGCTTCAAACCAATGCGGTTAATGGAGCGAATCTGTAATTCATTGCGGATACCGGCCACAATAACGTATGGCGGGATATCAAGGCTGATACCGCTCATACCGCCGATATAGGCATACTCCCCAATGCGGACAAACTGATGAATAGCTGTCATGCCACCAATGGTGGCCCGATCACCCACCTCGACATGGCCACCCATGGTGGCGTTATTCACCATGATGACATGGTTGCCGATAATACAATCATGGGCCACATGGGTATAGGCCATAAAAAGATTATTACTGCCGATCATCGTTACCCCGTGCCCCCCGGGAGTACCGAGGTGCATTGATGAAAATTCCCGGATATGGTTGTTGTCACCAATAATAAGCTGGGTTTTTTCGCCATGATACTTCAAATCCTGAGGAGGAAAGCCTATACAGGTAAAACTGCCGATGGTGTTATTCTTGCCAATGGTTGTCTGGCCGGAAATATGGGCGTGGGAGCTGACCACAGTTCCAGCATCGATCTTGACCCCGGCGTCAATGACCGCAAAGGGGCCGATCTCAACGGATGGGTCTAGTTCTGCTTTGCTGTCAATAATAGCAGTGGGATGGATGGACATTCTTCTTTTTTCCAATATGAGATTAATTACGAAAAGGTAGCCATGAGATTGGCCTCTGCCGCCACAGCCCCATCAACACGGGCCTTGCACTCCATCTTGATGACCTTGCCCTTCCGACGGACAATGACTATATCGTAAACGATCTGATCGCCAGGAACCACCTTGCGGCGGAAGCGGGCCTTGTCAATGCCGGTAAAATAAACCAGGCTTTCCCCCACCCTTTCCTGCTCTGTTAGAAATGCCAACACAGCGCCGGCCTGGGCCATACCTTCGACAATGAGAACACCCGGCATCACCGGCTCCACCGGAAAATGTCCCTGAAAAAAAGGCTCATTCATGGTGACATTTTTGATAGCGGTGATTTTTTCACCAGCCGTATAGTCCAGTACCCGATCTATAAGGAGAAAGGGGTAGCGATGGGGAAGGAGGCGTAAAATTTCCAGAATATCAAGAGGGGGTGTCGGTTCACTCATTATTGGCTCCAATATTTTAGGAAGGAATGTGTCTTAACTTTCGTTGTCGTGCTTCTTTTTTTCCAGGCTCATAAGTTTTTTGGTCAGCCCACGAACGTCTTTAACAAGTTGTGGCAGTTTTGAAAAGGCAGAACTTGCCCGGAGCCAGGTACGATGATCAATGGCAGGGTAGCCACCTACCACGCTCCCCCCTTTGACGCTACCGATAATCCCAGACTTGCCGGCCGCCATCACGCCATCCCCCACAGTGGCGTGATCCGTGACCGCCACCTGGCCACCGAGGACAACACCGCGGCCAAGGGTCGTACTGCCGGCAACGCCGCATTGGGCGACAAGCAAACATCCCTCGCCAATGGTGACGTTGTGGGCAACCTGAACGAGGTTATCGACCTTGACACCCTGCTTAATCACTGTCACACCAAAGGTTGCCCGGTCCACGCAAGAGTTGGCACCGATCTCCACATCATCTTCCAAAATGACAATGCCTACATGGGGACGTTTGACGTGCCGGCCATGCTCATCCTGAACATAGCCATAGCCATCACTGCCAATAACCGAGCCGCTTTGGACAATGACCCGATTGCCTATCTGGCAACCTGAACGAATTACCACATTGGCCATAATGACAGCATCATTACCAATGACAACATCGTCGCCAATAACAACCCCAGCTTCAAGGGTCACCCGTTCTCCGATTTTGACATTATCGGCCAGCACCACCAGGGGCCCGATGGAGACATGGTCAGGGATCTGACAACCTTGGCCAAGGTGGGCAGAGGTATGGACCCCTGTTGAGACAAAATCCTCCTCCAAAAACCTACGATGAATGAGGGTGATGGCCAATGCCGGGTTCTTGACCCTAATGGCGGGCAGATCTGTTTCCACCCCCACGGGAACCACCACGGCACCGGCCGTGGTCTCAGACAACAGGGACGCCTGACTGCCTTTGAGCAAAAAACTGATATCATTTTTTGTAGCAGCCCTAAGGTCGGCAACCCCTGCCACGGCAATCTGGCCATCACCTGCAACCTCACCTCCGACAAAGTCAGCCAGATCCTGGACACAAAAGTTTTTACTCATCATTTCTCCAACCTATATTTTTTGCTCAAAAAAAAGAGGCGGAATCTCTCTACCGAGAGATTCCGCCTCTTTGACATCTTGGGGAGGGGCTGTGATCAGTTGCTGGAATTTATACGATCTCGCAGAATTCCCGATGGTTTAAAGGTCACCACCCTCCTGGACTCGAGGATAAGCTCCTTACCGGTCTGGGGGTTTCTCCCCCGTCTGGAATTTTTTTCCTTGACGTTAAACTTGCCGAAACCGCTGATAAGTAAATTCTCACCATTGGCCAGACAACCTTTTGTAACCTTCAAAAAGGCCTCAACCGTTTCTGCAGCCTCTGCCTTTGTCAAATTATGGGTCTGATACACCTTCTGAACAAGATCTGCCTTTGTCAAAGTCATTTTTCCCTCCCTATCACCAGGTCTGCCCCCAGGGGTACGAGTTTGTAAATTAATCTCTCAAAAAAGGGTATCTATTCCCGCCTGCCCTGTCCAGTAAAACCAATAAAAACATCAACATCTATTTATTATCAGCCGACAACGGCTGCCATCTTAAAGATCGGCAGATACATGGCAATAACAAGACCACCAATAAGACCACCCAGAAAAACCATCATTATTGGCTCAATGGCAGCGGTGAGGTTGTCCACGGCCTGATCCACCTCTTCATCATAGAAGTCAGCGATTTTTTCCAGCATAACATCCAAGGCACCGGTGGACTCACCAACATTAATCATCTGCACCACCATACTGGGAAAAACCCCTGTTTCCTCTAACGGCTCAGCAATGGTTCTACCCTCAGTAATACTATCAGCCACCCTGACCACCGCCTGCTCTATAACCTTATTACCAGCGGTTCTGGCCACAACATTCAGAGACTCCAGGATAGGCACACCGCTCTGAATCATGGTCCCCAGGGTACGGGTAAATTTGGCCACCGCAATCCGACGCAAAAGGGTGCCGAGAACCGGGGCATTGAGCAACATACGGTCAATGGCAAAATGACCCTTTTCCGTGGCACGAATTTTTTTAAAGACAAAGCTTAGCGCAAACATGATCCCTATGATGATGTACCATTGACTTTGGGCAAAGGCACTGGCGTCCACAACAAATTGCGTGAGGGGAGGTAATGCCTCCCCGAAATCCGCAAACATCTTTGAAAAAACCGGCACCACAAAGATCAAAATAACCGCCGTGATGATGAAGGAGATGGCCATACAGATGACCGGATAGGTCATGGCGCCTTTCACCTTTTTCTTCAAGGTCATATTTTTTTCCATGAAAACAGCAAGGCGCCGTAAAATGGTATCGAGAATACCACCGACCTCACCGGCATCAACCATATTACAGTAGAGGGTATCAAAGGCCTTGTCGTGCTTCTTCATGGCATCGGCAAAGGTGGTACCGGTCTCCACATCCATCCGCACCTCGTTGAGCATCTTTTTAAAGGTGGGATTCTCCTGCTGGTTACCAAGGATCTCAAGACTCTGCACCAAAGGCAATCCGGCATCAATCATGGTGGAGAGCTGTCTGGTGAAGATAACTACATCCTTGCCAGTGACCTTGGGCTGAAAGATGGCGATATTTTCAAAAATATCCTTAGGCTTTTCTTTAAGGCTGGTGATAGTTATTCTGGTTTTTCTGAGCTGGGCCTCTGCGGCAGCCTCGGTGGGGGCGTCAATCTTCCCCTTCCGCTTTTCACCGTAGGAGTTGACCCCTTTATACAAATAAATTGGCATATCTTACCTCTTTTTAGACTTCAACCATGTGTAACCAGATGTTTTCTCAGGAGATCCTATAGGAAGATTCTCTGAAAAACAAGAATAATGAAGGTTACACTATCCCGCCCCCAACTATTTCCCACAACCAACACACCTGGGTGATCACCAGAACTTCTTCACTTTATCGTTGACAAGGTCACCCATACCAACTATTAAATATTTTTTTTCAATAAGAAAAACTCTCAAATGAGCTAAATACGTCAACCAGTCAATAATATTACTTTTCTGACGATTATTACAAGATTTTATAGCATTTTCTTTAAGGAGCTAAGTCATGGCAAAGGCGAACAAAATCAAGTCACCCCAAAACACCGAGCAGTATAGCAGTGGATTATTTAATCCTGTCGCTGAAAAATGTGATGGTTGCGATCGTATCATTGAGGTCGACAACAGTAAATACTGTCAGACCTACGTCCTTCCAGAGGCCAAATGGAAACTTGGCATCTGCAATTTTGCCACCCACGTAAGACCAGAGATCAAGGTTGTCAAAATCAAGGTCAATCCGCTCAAGGCTGCAAAACGCGCATCTGGCAAGGGGTAACAACTTTTCCTGATCACCTTACATACCAAATAAAAAAGGCGCTTGTTTCAAAACAAGCGCCTTTTTTTATTTGGCAGTCGACCATTGAGAGCGAATAAACTCCTTATCTTCCAAAATCGCTCGAAACCTTTCATAGTTCTCGGCAAAATGTTTTGGGGCCGCACCATTTTCCATAATTTTGACGGCCACCGTCGACAATAAACTTTCTGATCTATCGTTTATGGCATTAAGCACCCTATCCATTACCTGTTGAGGTTTTGTCTCATAGGGCGGCAACTCTTTGCCCAGGGCTAATTCAACCAAGGTCCCATTAAGCGCCGGAATGAGTCTGATTATCCTTGGCACATCATAAATATCTGCAACTCGCAAAAAATCCTCCTGCATTTCAGACGCAAGATCTGCCAAAATATCCCGCAAATCTTCCTCGTGCGCCACATTCTCTTCACTGAAGAGAAGGCGCACATAGGGCGTCAACTCCTCCTGGGCAAGATTTTTTCTGCGGCATTCAGCAACCAGCCACTCAACCTGTATCTCAGGACTGCGGGCTATAAATGGCAAATAGTTTTGATACCATCGCCTGCCACGCCTCTCTTTTTTCTTTGACTCACAGCTCTGGCCCATAATTTTCTCGGATAATTTTATCAATGATGTATTTAAAATAATCTTTCGTGAAGGGCTTTGTCACATATTGACTTACACCTGCACGATAAGCCATCAAAATAGTATACAACTGGGCCTCGGCCGTCAATAATACAAAGGGGAGGGTCAAGGTCGCCTCTCATTGCCCCGCACCATCCTTAAAAGGTCCATGCCAGTTAGGCCGGGCATGGACCAGTCACAGAGAATGAGATTAACCTCGACTTCTTCAAGGACCTTAAGGGCGGGCTTAACGCCCGAGGCCTCATACATGTCGGCAAACCCCATTTCCTGTAAACGTTTAGCTATGATGCGTCGCATTATCTTAGAATCATCAACAATGAGGACGGAAATAAACTCGTAGGGCATTACTGGTATCCTAACAACACAGACACGTATCGTCTTTTAGCAAGACATGAATAATCACGGGGGCATCTTTTAACAGGGTCTCAACAACCGATATCTGCACGATGTGCAGCATAATAGAAACAGCTGTACTCGCACACCAACCTTTTATACAATTGACCCCTCAGAAAGGGTACTGTAAAATAAAATCACCAGAAGACCTCCGTATGTCTCATACCCGGAGCTGATCACCATACATTCCAGACAAAGACCCCAATACCCATGCCAAAGAAACCATCCTCCACACCTCTTCTGCCCATTATTATTATCCTTGCCGTTATTGCCAGTGGCCTTTTCTTTCTTTTCGAGCCTCAAAAAGAAGCTCCTGCCCCTCCAGTCTCACCCAAACAAGAAAACACCCTCCAATCCCCTACGGAAAAAGTAAAAACTTCCCCCAAAAGCTTCAGTGTCGAAAACAACGCACCTAGCCCATCCCCGGATGACCAGGAGATCCGTTTGCGTCTGGCACCCATGGAGGCCATGGTAACCAATCCATGCCTTGAAACAACCCAGAGGCTCGATCTGTTCTTTGCCTATCTTGACGAACAGGAATATATTGAGAAATATCAATTTTCCCATGGCAGCAAGGAGATGATCAGCAGCCTCATAAATACCCTCCTGGAATCACCCCCTGTCATAAATGGGAAAGGTCTTAATAATGCTGACATCATCCGCAACTCAGCCCATATTTACCGGACCTTGGGGGCACAAAACCTCACTATCCTTCTTAAGATCATTGTAAACGAAGCCGATCTCATGGAAGAAACCTGCAGACATTTCCATGCATGGCTCACCATCTCAAGACAATGCCTTAACCACTCCTACCCCTTGCGTCCCAGCCTCGAGAATCTCTACGAATATGCCTCATTTATTTTGGAAACCACCGGAGGCAAGGCATACCTGGCACGCAGACAAGGCAGCCTCCGTCTCTTGGCCCAACATTACAGTGTGCTCATTGTCCACCAGGCAGAGCAACAAGGCCTTAACAAATACAATATCAACCTAGCCTCACTTCTCCCTGATCTCATTGGCAACATGGAGGAGTCAGAAGAACTGGCAGAAAAAAACAGCTACCTTGCCTCCCTGTATGATATCCGTGAACAGCTCCCCAAAGCTGCCAGCCGTCAATGACGGTGGAGTCACCATGAGCAATAAAAAAGGCGCCATGCTAGCAATAGCAGGCGCCTTTTTTTATTGCTCATGGCCTAACGCCTAGTCCCGATTACCCAGGAAACGCAGAAGCATTAAAAAGAGATTAATAAAATCAAGATAGAGGGTAAGGGCGCCGAGGATTGCCATTTTCTTCATGGCACCTTCACTGCCGGACATGGCAGTAACACCCATCTGGCTTATCCGCTGAACATCATAGGCAGTAAGACCGGTAAAGACAATAACGCCAATCCCGGAAATCACCCAGCTCATCATGGAGCTCTGCACAAAGATATTCACCACACTCGCAATGATGATTCCAATAAGCCCCATAAACAAAAAGGATCCCATACTGGAAAGATCCTTTTTGGTGACATAGCCATAGACAGCCATGGAACCAAACATGCCTGCCGTTACCAAAAAGGTAGTGGCAACAGAGGTGGCAGTATAAAGCAGCAGAACCCAGGACAGGGTAATGCCATTAAGGGCAGAATACAGCAGAAAGAGGCCGGTGGCCGTTCCGGCCTCCATCTTTTCAATGCGGGCGGAGAGATAGATGACCAGGCCGATTTCAGCCAGGATCACCATAAAGAGCATGGACCGGTTAGCATGGAAAAACTGCACGGCAGTTTCTGAAGAGGCCACCATAAAAGCTACCAGGGCCGTAACCCCCAGGCCAATGGCCATCCAGTTAAAAACCTTTGCCAAAAAGATGGTAACCGCCTGGGTTTGGGCCGTACTGCTGTATGGGGCCCGATCTACTTGATTTTGAAACATCTACCTGCCTCCTTGATTTAAAAAAACCTGTTGGTATTGGTCACAATAATAATTTTGACTTTCATTTTAGGCAAGACAACACGGAAATCCATCCTGGTTTCCTCTACTTATCAGCCATCAGCCGGGCAACAGGCCGGGTACTGTCAAGCTGTTCCATGCCGATCTTAATTGCAGCGGTCAGGGGCACGGAAAGCAGCATGCCCGGAATGCCCCACATCCATCCCCAAAAAAGCAGGGAGAGAAGGACCACAAGGGGGCTCAAGTTTAGACCCTGGCCCATCACTTTTGGTTCCACAACATTTCCCACCACCATCTGGATAGAGATCAACACGCCTGCCACGACCAGGGTTTTGGTGATGGAGCCGGTCTGAAAAAGGGTAATTGCCACCGGCGGTGCCACAGAAATGAGGGAGCCTATATTGGGAATAAAATTAAGGGCAAAGGCAAGCACGCCCCAAAGCAGGGCAAAATGAATACCAAAGAGCATGAGGACGACACTCACCAAAAACCCAGTCAGGGCACTGATGGCTGTCTTCAGACCAAGATAATGCTGCACCGATTTGTTGATTCTTCCTAGGGCCTCAAGCACCGGCTCACTATTCTCACGCCCCAGGGAGCGCAAAACCCGGCGAGGAAAGCCCTCCCTCTCTGCCATGAGAAATATCAAAAAAAGCAGGACCCACATGGTGTCGCCGAGAAAGGAAAAAAAAGAGCCGCTCATCCTTTGGACAATGGCGCCAATGGGTTTAAAATCGGCCTGAGTGAAACTTGCCAGAAAAGAGGCATACATCTCCGTGGCCTCGGCGGCAGACATGCCGGCCAAGACAAGAAGAGACTGGCCATAACTCCAGAATTTTTCTTCAAAAACAGGAAGCTGCTCATGGAACTCCTTGATATTGGCAGCAACCAACCGGCCAAAAAGATACAAGAACATAATCCCCACAAACACAACCAGAATAATACGTAGAAAATTGGGGACCTTAAAACGGCCCAGAAAATCAAGGGGGATCCCCAGGACGTACACAAGCAGAAGGGCAATGGCAAGGGGGACAAATAAAAAGGCCAGGGTTTTTAAGATCACCGTCCCAAGAACCGCAAGCAGAACCCACGCTGCCCATTGCACCACCCTTTCTCCAGGCATCTTTATTAATTTCTCCATCTCTTCCGCAGTCGCCCTCCCCCTTTGATTGTAAGCAACGTATTGCCGGCCTGGCACCTTGCAGCTGGGCATCTCCCCACACAGCCCCACCCGTCTTGCTGGAAAATATTGCCGATACCCATGCCATGGCAGAGAAATGCGTCTAAAATAGAGCCCCTGCCATTAATTCAGGCAGGTACAGCTTTTAATTATATGGTATACTACTCGATTTTCAACCAATGAACAAAGCTCATTTATGATGCGTAAACGCCCCCATAAACGCCAAAATCTCCAGCAGGCCGTAGCCACCCTCAACAATGATGAACGGGCGGTTTTGCAGCTTCTGGCCGTCATTTATACACCGATTTCGGAACAGCTGCTCAAAAAATGTCTTTTGGCCTGGCCAGCCTTTGCCAGCCATTGCCTGGAGACGACGCCGCTCTCCTCTATGGTCAAACGGCTCCTGGACAAAAAACTTATCTCAAGCCAGCGGCAATGCCACGCCCTCCTTGCTGAACCTTTAACCAGGGAGCTGGCTGACCAAAAAAAATTAAAACCCCTGGTTAAGCTTGTCCGCCGGGTCCTGCCCCCTGCTGAAAATCCATCGCAAAGCAGCTGCCTTCGTGAGATGCGTTTTGGTCTCTACATCCAGAATTTTGACCAGTTCAATCATTTTTTCCTAAAATACCACAGCTTTCCATCCGAAAAAGGCCTCTCCCCCCTTACCAGGATCCTCAACAATCCATTTTCCCCTTCCCTGGTTCGTACCCTGCCGACCCACCTGCGCATTCACGCCCTGCAGCATATTGTTGCCGATTCTCTCAACCGCCTGCTCAATCTGAAAATCCCCCTTCTCTTTATCCTGGAGGACAAGAACTGGCGCTCTACACCCGCGGCCGGTCTTGCCTCACTTTCCTATCTACGGGGCATCTGCCTCCTTATTCGCGGCGAGTTCAGCAAGGTGGAGGAGCATTGTCATTTTTCAGAGGAGAGCGGTAGCCTCGGCATCTATGGCTGGTTGGCTTTCTGCCAAGGGGAGATAGATAGATCCCTGGCCCTCTTTGAACAGGACTTAAAAATAATGCGTCACCAAAATGGCGCTGACTTTTTCTTCCCGGGCCCAGAGGGTTTTTTCTTCCTTTTGGCCCTGTTGAAAAAGGGGGATTTCAGCCAGGCCAACCGCATTCTCCATTTTATTAGAAATTTTATTCATCACCAGCCCGACAGCCCCTTGACGTCCTGCTTTCGCTCCCTGCAGCAGTTTATTGTTTTCCGCCGCCAATCTTTTGGCGCCTATGATGAACTACCCCATTTTAGCGACGACAAATCCCCCCTCTCCATCCTTGTTGCAAACCTCTGCCACCTCTGGACCTATCACACCCTGACTGACAGACAGCTCTCCTCTTTGCGAACCTGTGCCCAAAAGGCCAGGAACACCGGTTTTTTATGGCTGGCAAATGAGCTCTCCGCCCTGGCAGATCCCCGCAAAGACAACGCCGAACCCTCTGTCCTCACCCACCTCATCCCCCGCCAGGAATCTTGGGAGCGTGCCCTGAGCGCCTTAAGCGCCCTTAAAGAGGGTGAAATCGCCGAGTTCAGCGAACCCAAGGTCAGGCTTGCCTGGTTTGTCGACTTCACAGACGGCTTCCTCACCATTTTCCCCCGCCAGCAGAGAAGGAATAAAAATGGGGTCTGGTCCAAGGGACGTTCTGTATCCTTGCAGCGCCTTTTCAACAGGGAGAAAATCGATTTTCTCAGTAAGCAGGATCAAGCAATAACCTCCACCCTCAAAGAAACCACCAGGCGCGGGATGACCAGCTATGA
>JAUVQZ010000034.1 GCA_030597865.1 Pseudomonadota bacterium
CCCCCTGCGCCTGGGCCAGGTCCTTATCAATCTGGCCAATAATGCCGTCAAGTTCACCAACCAGGGCAGGATCACCATCAGGGTCGATCAGGTTCATCGTAACTCAGAGAGGGTGGAGCTGCGCTTTGCGGTGAGCGATAGCGGCATTGGCATCAGCGAAGAGGCCCTGGCCACCCTCTTTCAGGCCTTTAACCAGGCCGATGCCTCCACCACCAGGAGGTATGGCGGCACGGGCCTGGGCCTGACCATCTGCAAACGGCTTGTCGAGCTCATGGGCGGTGATATCCAGGTGGAAAGTGAGCTGGGCAGGGGGTCAACCTTTTCCTTTAACACGGTCTTTGGCCTGGGGGCTGAAAAAGAGGCCCCCGCCTATGAGATCCCGGCTGCTCTCAAGGGCATGCCGGTCCTGGTGGTTGACGATGAGACCATGGTCCAGGAGTTTCTGCGCCTCAACCTGGAATCCTTTGGTTTCAAGGTCACCTGCCTGGCCTCCGGGGAAGAGGCCCTGGTTGAGCTGAGGGAGGCGGACCAGCAGGGCAGACCCTATGGCCTGATCCTGGTTGACTGGCAGATGCCCGGCATGGATGGCGTCGAGACCTGCAGGCAGGTCCAGGCCAGCAGCCATCTCTCCCAGACCCCGGCCATGATCATGGTCACCGGCCACGGCCGCCAGGAGGTGGTGCAACAGATTGATGAGCTCGGCATTGATGGCTATCTCTTTAAGCCCGTGTCCCGCCTGCCCCTCTACGATACGATCATGGCCGCCCTGGGCCAGGAGGGCCCTGGAGGAATTGCCCGGGCACCGGCCAGCAGCTCCCTCGCCGACATCAGCGGGGCCCGCATCCTGGTGGCCGAGGACAACGAGGTCAACCAGCAGGTGGCCAAGGAGATGCTGGAGGGCTGGCAACTGCAGGTCACTGTGGCCAATAATGGCCGGGAGGCGGTGGAGATGGTCAGCAACTCCCCTTTTGACCTGGTCTTCATGGATATCCAGATGCCGGAGATGGATGGCCTCACCGCCTGCCAGGAGATCCGCAGTCGTGAGACAGGTGCCACCCAAATGACCATCATCGCCATGACCGCCCATGCCATGGTGGGTGACCGGGAGAAGAGCCTGGCCGCTGGCATGGATGACCACATCACCAAACCCCTGGACCCGGAGGAGCTGCAGGCCATCCTGTTGAAGTGGATCAGGCCGGTCTCCAGAGAGACTCCAGCCCACCTTGTCAGGCCAAAGCCGGCTGGCCAGGTCGAGCCCACCCTGCCGGAACTGCCAGGCATCGACGTCGAGGATGGACTGAGAAGAATGGCCGGCAATGTCGGAACCTACAGGAGGATTCTCCTGAAATTTGCGGAAAATCAGGCCAGCGCCGCCAGGGATATCCAGCAGGCCCTGGATGATGATGACCAGGAGAGGGCTTTGCTCCTAGCCCATACCGTCAAGGGGGTGGCGGCAAATATCAGCGCCAAGGAGCTCCAGCAGGCGGGCCTGGAGCTGGAGGCGGCTATCAAGGAGGGCGGTGAGGATGTCAGAGGGCTGCTCAGGGTAGTGGACGAGGAGCTTAACCAGGTTCTTACGGTCATTGCCGGGTTGGCCGAGGATGGGGAAAAGGGGGATTCGCAGGGGACCCTGTCGGGCCCAGAACACCTTGTCCCCCTCTTTCAGGAGCTGCTCAGCCTCTTGGAGGACAACGATACCGCGGCAAACCTCTGCCTGGAGAATATCATGGAAAAGATGCCAGGTGTGGAGAGGCGTGGGCAGCTGGCAAAGCTTGGCAAATCCATTGGCGACTATGATTTTGACGCGGCCCTGGAGCAGAGCCATGAGCTCCTTGCGGCCCTGCACCTTTTATTACCAGGAGAGCACCATGACAGCTAAGCAGGAGAGGCAGACCATACTGGTGGTGGATGATGCCCCGGAAAACATTGACGTCCTCAGCGGTATCCTGGCTGCCGACTATAAGATCAAGGCCGCCATCAACGGTGAAAAGGCCCTGAAGGTGGCGGCCATTGAACCGCTGCCGGACCTGATCCTCCTCGATATCATGATGCCGGATATGGACGGTTACGAGGTCTGCCAGCGGCTGAAGGCCAGTGACAAGACCAGGGACATACCGGTGATCTTTGTCACGGCCATGGGCGAGGTTGAAAACGAGGAGAAGGGCTTTGCCCTTGGTGGGGTGGATTATATCACCAAGCCCGTCCAACCCTCCCTGGTCAAGGCCAGGGTCAAGACCCATATTGAGCTGAAGCAGGCCAGGGAGGAGCTCCAGCAGCAAAATGCCATCCTCCAGGAAAACATCAAGCTGCGCGATGATGTGGAGCGGATGACCAACCATGACCTGAAGGGCCCCCTAAACGCCGTGCTGAATGTGCCGCAGCTCATGATCAAGACCAAAAAGCTCGATGATGAACAGGTGGGCATGCTGAAGATGGTGGAGGAGGCCGGCTTCCGGATGCTTGACATCATCAACAGCTCCCTGGATCTCTACAAGATAGAGACAGGCCGGTACCAGCTGGCCCCGGTGCCGGTGGACATCCTGGAGATCGTCAAGCAGATCCATGGCGAGACCAGGGAGCTGGTGCAGACCAAGAATTTGACCATCCAGATTACCGTTAACGGTAGAGGGGAGAGCAAGGGTGATACCTTCATGGTGAGGGGAGAGAAGATGCTCTGCCACTCCATGCTGGCCAACCTCATCAAGAATGCGGTGGAGGCCTCCCCCAATAATGAAGTCATCCGGATCAGTCTGGACGACAGGGAGGAAGGCGGCCAGGTAACCATTCACAATAAGGGTATGGTCCCGGGGGAGATCGCTGACCGCTTTTTTGAAAAATATGCCACCTCTGGCAAGGAGGGGGGCACCGGCCTGGGGACCTACACGGCCAAACTCATGGCAGAGACATTGGGGGGGAGTATCAATTACGAGTCCTTTAAAAAGCTTGGTACCGTTATCAATGTTACCCTGCCCAAGGTTGGTCGGCCTGCCACAGCTGAGAGGGCGGTGCCAAAGGCGGCCAGCGTCATCAATGACCTGCGCGTTCTCATTGTTGATGATTATATCCCCATGCGCCAGACCATTAAGGCTATCCTCCGGCAGGTGGGCATTGTCGAAATCTTTGGGGCCAGCGACGGCTCAGATGCCCTGCAGATTATTGACGAGGAACCCATGGATCTCATTATCTCCGATCTCAACATGCCCAGGGTCAACGGCTTTGAACTGCTGCGCAATATCCGCTCAAACCCTGCCTGGCAGGAATTGCCCTTTATCCTGGTAACCGGCGACGCCTCCCAGGACACCGTGGTCCTGGCCGCCTCCACCAAGGTCAGCGGTTTTATCATCAAGCCCTTTTCTGCCGATCTTCTGATCAGGAAGGTGGAAAACGTCCTTGGCCTACGCCTGAAGGATCAGGTCTAGGAGGGACCGCCATCATGACCTGCCTGGCCACCCAGGGCTTGCCTGGAGCAGCAGGAAGGCGTCCTAATTTTAGCTGATGTCGGTAAATGTTTGAAATGGTTCTATTTTTTTGCTGTGGATATCAGCCAGCAGCTCTTGGGGGGAGAGCAGAAACTCTTCAGCCAGATGCTGGGGATCGAAAAACTCCTTGTTAAAGGAGGGGATCAGGTTGAGCTGCTCCCAACGGGTCAGGTAATACTGGATAAGATCAGGTATTTGTCCGTATACCGTTTGTACAGGAAAGGGATCGACAAAGCTTGAGTTACGGAGCTTTGCAGAGGAGAGAATCTGGGTCTGGTAAAAGGAGCTGAGGAACATGAGCTCCTGGGGCAGGCGGGCGTCAATGCCCATTTTTATCAACAGCCTCAGGAATTGCTGGATGCAGCGGGCCCCGAACCGGGCCAGGGGCAGGGGCAGGTAGATGGCCCTGGGTCTTTTGAGGCCAAGGATGTCACGGATGGTCAGGATCAATCTGCCCAGGGCCACCGGCTCCGGATCAATAAAATGAAAGGTCTGGCCCCCGAACTCCTGACGCCTGTCAATAATATGGCGGATGAAATAGGGCACCTTCCTGGCATTGGTGTAGGAGTGGCATATCCCTTTCTTGGTAAAGAGCAGGGGCATGGACTGATCGGCAATGGCAAAGAGCAGGCGGTGAAAGCCCTGGATCTTGTGGTCGTGCTGACCATAGACAATGGCCAGGCGAACGATGGTGTAATCAAGCCCCTCTGTCTCCTTAAGATGCTGGAGGGTGAGCTCGCCCATCAACTTGGACTTGGCATAGTTGCCAAGTCCGGCAGACAGGGGCAGGTGCTCCTCCTCGCTGAGGTTGACGCCGTCTGGCAGCACGGCGGCCGAGCTGATAAAGATATAGGGAATGCCCAGGGCCGCGGCCACCTTGGCCAGGTTGATGGAGCCGAGATAGTTAATCTCAAAGGAGAGCTTGGGATCGCTGTCCAGGGAGGCAATGGCGGAATTAACAATAAAATCAGGACGGTAGCTCTTAAAATAGGCCTCTATATCCCTAGGATCCCTGATGCTGAGTTTCTTGCTGTTGGGGGCCAGGATGTCGTAGCCCAACTTCTTCTTAAAATAATAGTCGATGCCGCCGCCCACCAGGCCGGAACCGCCGATGATCACGCCAAATTTTTTCTTGTTTGGGAAACCCGTACCGTCTGTCACAACCTCACACTCCCCTCTCCTTAAATAAAGTACCTCATTTCTAGTAGAGTACGATTCGCACGCATGGGAGTCAAGATGATCCCGTGATGAATTGGGGTGGGATACGCCGCTCCCCCATGGGCAAACGTCTTCCGGGGGAAGATGGAGTTTTAGGGGGCTGATCAGCCCCTGACCATGGGCCTAAAAGAGGGGGGGGAACGAGTCTAGGTCACTCCGGCTATTGCTGCCGATATTTATTAGGGTTGTACCGCATTGTCCAGCATGCCCTGGCCGAGGACGGCCAGGGCGGTGGCCACCCAGCGACATCGTCAGGGGCGGGGATCGTTCTTACTCCTGGCCAAAAAGCTGGAGCAGGGTGCGGCCTATCTCCTCCAGGGCCTCTCTGGGATAGTTGGCCACGGCCAGGACCATAATGCCGGAGGTTGCCGCAGAGATGGCTCCAGCCACTGCCTGGCAGGCAAAATCCCGGGGCAGCTCCCCCTCCTTAACTCCTCTCTGTAAACGGGCCTGGATCATGTCCCGCTCCCTATGAAAGAGGGCAGAGGCCATGTCCTTGGTCTGCTGATCGTGCTGGCCGCCCTCCAGCACGGAGAGGATCATCAGGCAGCCGCCCGGTGTTTCCTCGTTAAAGTGCATGTCGATAACGGCATTTATCCAGCTGGCCATGGCCTGTCGGCAGGTTGGCGCCCCTTGCAGGGTTGTGGCCAGCATCTCCTCCACCTGGAGGCCGTAAAGGGCCAGGGTCTTTTGAAAGATGCTGCGCTTATTGCCAAAGGTGTTGTAAATGCTGGTGCGCTTGAGGCCGGTGGCCTGCTCAAGATCCTGTAGGGAGGTGGCGCTATAGCCCTTCTCCCAGAAGAGATGCATGGCCGCGTCCAGGGCCTCATCCTCGTCAAACTGTTTAGCTCTCCCCATTTTCCACCCTGTCTTTTTTACCGATCGTTACAAAAAACTTGACCCCATGGCCTGGGAGGTTATCTTATTGTACTGATTAGTACAAATATTATTTTTTGTCGTCCCATGGGCCAGGGGGCATTATAGGGCGGCAGGCAAGGAGGTGGCCATGAAGCATGGAATGATTGCACTGGTTGTTTTGTTGTTGGTGGGGCTAGCCATTCAGGCCCATGCCCGTCCTGAAAGCCGTTATGATGAGACGACCAAGACATGCCGGGTCATTGGCGACGGCCCCCTGGAATGGGAGAGCCGCGCCTGGGGCCAAGGCGGCAAGGTGTTCAAGGGTTTATGCCAGGGCTGCCATTCCCGCGACAATGATAAGGGAGCCCCCTTTCTCTGGGTGGAGTCAAAAACCTCCAAGGCCTGGAACCGGGTATTCAGCCAAAAATACCCGCAATGCGCCAAGGATGGCTCCTGGCAGAGTATGACCATGGATGAGCAGCTCATGGTCAACGATTACCTCTACCGCTGGGCCAAGAATAGCGCTGATATTAACGACAACTGTTGACGTTAATATAATCTCCCGGGCCGGGAGAAAAGATAAAAAAAGGTGGTTGGCAGGGTATCCTTGCCAACCGCCTTTTTCATTTTGAAGGGTGGGGGGTCGGCGGCAAGGATTCGACAATATCTTCAAAGCCATCTGCAAAATAAGGGCTAAAGAGATAACGGATCTCCCCAAGCCTGTCCTTGATCACAAAGGGCAGGGCCTTGGCAAACATATCCAGGAGGATGATGGCATTTACGGACGAGTCGGTTTTAAAGGCGCTGCGCAGCCTCTTGGAGATCTCGGTATTGACCTGCTGTAGGTTCTGGTAGATCGTTGTGAGGCCGGAGAGGTTGGGGTCGTCTTTTTTATTCTCTTTCCGGCGAAAATACTGGGCCAGAAGATACATACCCGTCACCCGGAAAATGGTTTCCTCCTCCGTGGCAAGGGGCAGATGAAAACAGGCCATGGGTTTAAAAAACTGGGTGTGGGGGCAACCGCTTGTTGCAAAGAGAAGGCCCAGTAACGAACTGATGGCCCGCTGGGCAGTGGTTCGCTGGGACACCGTTCGTTCTTTACTGATAATGGTCACCTCCACCTCGTCAAAGGAGACAATTTCCTCAAAACGGCTGACGATATCAACAAGGCTTGTTGCCACAGGGCAATGGGGGCTGCTGGCTGGATCAAGGGGGCAGTGGGGGCATTGATAAACGTCGAGCCTGGTCCACTCCGGCAGTTCTCCGGACGGCTGGTCGATGTTTTCCAGGGTCTGGTCATCAAGGCGCAGATCAATAAGTTCACGGCGCTCCTGATCCAATGTGAAGCAATATTGAAACTCTATTTTTCCCATCCTGAGACCTATTGTATGACATGGGGTGTCCTTAGGGGCTGCCGTCTCTATCTGCCATCGTATTGTGTCATATTTTTCGGGCCTTGCCCATGGCTAGGGTGAATTTTTTAGGGGGCCTGCCCTAGGAGATTGGCAACAGGGCACCGTTGCTCTGCCCCTTGGAGACGACCCCCTTATGGATGACCAGATTTTCACCCTGTGCTTCCCCGGCCTGATAGGACCTGCCATAGACCTTGCCACCCCGGTGCCTGACATTTTTCAGACGGGGATGACGGCGCTGGTAATAGCAGACCAGTCCCTGGTCCTGGTTGCAGATCAGGGCATTGGACTCCGTGCCCGGCGCTGCCATGGCCTGCTGCTCCTGACTGCGGAGCCTGCCCTGAAAACCCTTAATGACCCCCAGATGGTAGGATCTCTTTTCCCTGACCGGTGCCTGGCTTAGCGTCCTGTACTCCTGCCACAGGGCCTCCAGGCGCCTGACCAGGAAGAAGTAGACATACTCGGCCACCGCCAGATTTTCAGCGGCCCCGATGAGTTCTATGACCCGGAACGTTTGCCCTGAGGCGGCATCAAACTGGCGGCCCATAACGACCTTCACATAGAAAAAATCCTTGAGGATGGCGGCGATTGCCCTCTGCACGGCCGTGATCCGCTTCTTGCCTTCATTGATGATCAGATAGTCGTAGCCGGTGGTAATGCCCTGTTCATGCCTGCTGATATTATGCTTGCGCAGCAGGGTGTTGGCCTTTTCCATGGCCAGGGCCGCCTCATGTTCATTGGCGCTCTGGGCCAGGGACAGGAGTTTTTCCACCCTGGTCAGGATGGCCACCGGCTGAGCCTCCTCGCCCTTTAAGAAAAGGGGAATATGGCCGGTGGCCCGCCAAAATTGCGGATGAACACCCAATCTTTGACATGCCTCTTGAAAGGCAGGGCCGTGCGGCTTTTCATGACCGCGGCCCATGACCTCATGGACATACTGATGGGACATCTCATGTTTGAGGACCTCCATGACCACATTCCAGCCATGGTCGCGGATCAGCCACCCTGCCATTTTCAGGCTGGCAAAGCCGGCAGACCAGGAACCGGCCCGGCTGGCATCCTCAGTAATCTCAAAGACCGGCGGCCTGAGATGCAAACGGTGGAGCCAGCAGATCTGCTGGTGCTCGGCCAGAAGCTGCCGTAACCAGAGCCGTTGCTGCGCTGTTTTTCGGGCTGACATCCCAGCCCCTCACTTGGCCTTCAGGGCCTGTAAATATCGTTCGGGGGCATAGCCGTGGATACCCGTGCCGTTGACAACGGCAAAGGGCACCCCTCGGCGCGGATCAAGCTTTCTCTTACGCGCCGCCGCCCCCCTGTCCTTTTCAATATCATAGACCGTAACGGCAATATTGCGGGATTTAAAAAAGGCCTTTGCCTTATGGCAGTAAGGGCACCAGCTGGTGACATAGAGATCCACCTTGGCCTTTTTCTGCTGCTTCTGCTGGGTGCTGGATAGATATTTTTGGACCTGGTGGGGCTGGGGTGGATGTTTGGTATGGCGGGTGTTGCCGTTATGGTCCAGCCAGACAAACTCGGCATAAAGGGCGGCAGGGGTGGCCAGCATGGCAAAGAGGAAGAGGGGGACGATGGTCAGGATACATTTTTTCAACGTTTTCTCCGGTGATTGCTGGATTTTTTGCCCCGTGGCCCTCCTGTTTTCAGAAACAAAGGGGGGCGGTGGGTTGAAGAGCCGCCAGCAGGTTGTCAAAATATGGGGCATGGCCGTTTATCCCCAGGGCTGTTATCTGCGAGGAAATCAGCCCTGCCCTGCCAGATGACTGTACCGCATGGCCAGGTTCTGCAAGGGGTGGCTGCCGCCCTCCTGGAAATTTTCTTTTATAATCCCATGGTTGCGTATGGAGTGCCAAAAAAACAGCCGTCTGTCCGGCTCTGCCAGTGACATTAGGGCCGGGATCCCTTACAGTTACAAGGCACCCTATTTATCAACCCCCAGTCAATACATGTATGCGCTTTCTTCTCTATAATATACGTTATGCCACTGGCCGTGGGGCCCGGTTTCACCTGCCTGTGCCCTTTGCCGGTATGCTCAAATCCTCCAGGACCAACCTGCTGGCCATCACCGATTTCATTAAATCAATGCAGCCCGATATCACCGGTCTGGTGGAGGTGGACTGCGGTTCCTACCGGATGAAGGCCGTCTGCCAGGCCGCTGCCATTGCCGAGGCCCTGGACCACGCCCATCTGGTGGAGCCTAAATATGGCAACGGCTCCCTGGCCGCCAAAACCCCCATTCTCCGAAAGCAGGGCAATGCCCTGATCAGCCGCCAGCAGTTTGTTAGCCATCGTTTCCATTATTTTAACGAGGGGGTCAAACGGCTGGTCATTGTCGCGGAACTGCCCGAGGTCACCATCTTCCTGGTCCATCTGGCCCTTAAATACCGGTATAGGCAGCATCAGCTGGAGGACCTCTACGGCCTGATCAAAAAGGTGGAAAAACCGGTGATTGTTGCCGGAGATTTCAACTGCTTCTGGGGCTCCCGGGAGCTCAGCCTCTTTTTGGGGGCCACCGGCCTCAAAAGCGCCAATGAGGAGGACAAACCCTCCCATCCCAGCAAGGCGCCCCACCGCCAGCTTGACTTCATTCTCCACAGCCCGGAATTGCGGGTCAAGGACTTTCATATTCCCGATGTCCATCTCTCCGATCACGCTCCCCTGGTCTGCGACTTTGAGCTGCCCGGCGAGTAGCTGATTCATCTTTCCATAGACATAGCGCCTCACCCATCAGGGGATCTCGATGCCGAGCTTGCTCAGCTCCTCAAAGAGGCGGGGTTTGGTGATGGGTTTAATCATGTAGGCATCACAGCCTGACTTGGCGGCCGCTAGCACCTTGTCCCGGTCGGAAAGGCCGGTTGTCATGATTATTTTTACCCTGTTCTGCTCTTTGATCCCCCCCTGGGCCTCAATCAGGCGAATACCCTGCAGGGCCCCGATACCACCCAGCTCGGGCATCGTCACATCAAGGCAGATCAGTCCATAGGGTTCATGCTCATCCAGGGCCATTCTTACCGCCTCAAGGGCCTCTTTACCGTTACTGGCAATATCAACCTCCCCAAGGGTGCACAGCTGCTTGGTAAGGATCTTGCGCGCCACAAAATTGTCTTCGGCAATAAGAATTTTCATCTCTTCCATTCTTTTGGTGATTAAAAAGCCCTTCGACCCTTCGACCCTTCGACAAGCTCAGGACATCGCAGGCTCAGGGGGCGGGCAGGGTTAATGTAAGGAACGGCTGTACATCTCAACGCCGTTGGCGAGTTCAGTGGCCAGGGCGGTGAGGTAGGCATCGCTGCGCAGCCTTTTTTCCTCATCCCTGTTAGAGAGAAAGGCCAGCTCAGCAAGTACCGAGGGCATCTGGGCCCCGATAAGGACAAAGAACGGCGCCTTTTTGACGCCGAGATCCTTGACGTTACCGTAGCGTTTGTTCATGCCGGTGGCCACGGAGCGTTGCACGGTGCCGGCAAATTTACGCGACTCATCAATCTTGGAATTCTTCATGATATCAGAGAGGATGTTCTGCAGTTCGGAGAGCTGTTTGGAGGACACCGCGTTTTCCAGGGCAGCCGCCTGTTTCTCCTCCTTGGTGGTGGCCAGACTCAGGTAATAGGTCTCCAGGCCGCGGGCCCGCCGGTTTTTGGCGGCGTTGGCGTGGATGGAGAGAAAGAGATCGGCATTTTCGGTGTTGGCGATGGCGGTGCGCTCCTCCAGGGGCAGAAATTTGTCTGTGCTCCTGGTGAGGATAACCTTGTAGCCCTTGGTGCGCAGGGCATCGCGGGTCTTCAGGGCCACCTTGAGCACCACGTCTTTTTCGCGGAGACCCTTGCCACCGATGGCGCCCGGGTCCTTGCCGCCATGGCCGGCATCAATGACAATGGTTTTCACCCCTAAGCCCAGCTGCTCGGCCAGGGTGAACTCCTTATTCGGGTCCCATGGCGTGCGCGGTACGACCGGAAGCACCGGTGTCTTTTCTGTACCGGTGATGTCAATCACCACCCGGAAGGGTTCATGGAGGCTGAATATCTTGTACTGGGCGAGGGTTTCCAGATCAATGACCACCCGGGCCGTGCTGGGGTCATACTGGGCGGCCCGGGAGCGCCTGAGAAGGCCGTCCTGGATGGTTACCGGATTCTGATAGGTGGAGGGGATGCGGCAGTCAAAGAGGTCCACATAGAGTCGTGGCGGCAGCTTGCCGCGGGCCCTTAAGACATTCTCCATAAAGCGAACCGGTGCCGAAGTCTCGATCACCACCCGGGTATAGTTTTTGTTGGACCAGAAGCGTATCGGCCGGGTGATATGGGCGGCATGGGCCGGGGGCTGGATGGAGTTGACAATGGTCTTTTTTGTCGGCGGTTTGCCGCTGCTGCGCTGCTGGGAGTGCTCCTGCAGGCGCTTTAACAGGAAACCGGCTGCATCCCCCACGCCCTCGCCCGGCCCGTAGGCGGCCAGGGCCCTGGTTAGGAGGCGCTCCTTGTTCACCACATCGGCATTGTCCCTGTTGTTGACAACTATCTTGCCCAGGGCCACCATGGCGTCGTCGGCCAGGGAGTGGTTGGGGAAGGCAAAGGTCAATTTCTCATAATAGGTGGCCGAGGCCTTGAGATCCTCGCGCATGCCGAACTGTGCATAGGCCTTGCCATAGATATTGGCCATCATGTAGAGGGACTTGGGGGCAACCTCCTGGTGGTTGGGGTTGGTGTCATGGGCCTTTTCAAAGAGACGCTGACACTCCTGCCACTGGCTGCGGCTCAAGGTCTTCATCGCAATGCCGCGGCTATTATTGTAATAGGAGGCTGCCTGTTTATAGCGCTTATCGGCCAGATCCGTAGCCCCAGCCCAGGTGCCAGCAGCGCTCAAAAGCAAGAAGAGCAGGGCTGCCAAGACCAGATTGGCGCCACAAAGGCGCCTGTTATTAAAAAAAATAGAGATCACGATTGGGCTTCTTCCTTGAGTGTATAGAGCATGTCCAGGGCCTGCCGGGGGCTGAGGCCATCCACCTCCAGGCTGGCCAGCCTCTGGCGCAGACCATCAGCAGCAGTGGGAAAGAGGTCGAGCTGGCTCGGCTGGCCATTGTCCTTGGCCTGGGGCAGGCTGAAGGGGGGCTGGCCCAGGGCGGCAAACTCGCCGCTCTCAATATCGTGGAGGAGCTCCTTGGCCCGTTCCACCACCTTCCTTGGCACCCCGGCCAGGGCCGCCACCTGGATACCGTAGCTGCGGCTGGTGCCGCCGGGCAGCAGCTTATGGAGGAAGATGATGGTGTCATCCCACTCCCGGACGCCGATGTGGAAATTCTTGACCCGCTTATGGGTGCGGGCCAGCTCAATGAGCTCATGGTAATGGGTGGCAAAGATGGTCTTGACCCCCCTGCCGTTCTTGTTGACCAGATCCTCGGTGACGGCCCAGGCAATGGAGAGGCCGTCAAAGGTGGAGGTGCCGCGGCCGATCTCGTCAAGGATGACCAGGCTGTTTTCCGTGGCATTATTGAGGATATTGGCGGTCTCGTTCATCTCCACCATAAAGGTGGACTGGCCCTTTCGTAGATCATCCATGGCCCCCACCCGGGTGAATATGCGATCCACCACGCCGATGCGCGCCTGCCGGGCCGGGACAAAGCTGCCCATCTGGGCCATGAGGGTAATCAGCGCCGTCTGCCTCAGCACCGTGGATTTGCCCGCCATATTGGGGCCGGTGATGATCAGCACCTCCCGGCTCGTCTGGTCGAGATGGATGTCATTGGGCACGAAACGGCCGGCCGGCATGGAGGCCTCGATCACCGGATGGCGGCCCTCCTTGATGATGATCTCATCACCATCATCGACCTCAGGCCGCTGGAAGTTATAGCGCCGGGCCGCCTCGGCCAGACAGGTGTAACAATCGGCCTGGGCCACAAAGGAGGCGGCCCCCAGGATGCGCGACGAGGCCGCGGCCACCTGGTTGCGGATCTCCACAAAGAGCTGGTACTCGAGCTCCAGCCGTTTTTCCTCGGCACCCAGGACCTTCTCCTCAAACTCCTTGAGCTCCGGGGTGATGTAGCGCTCGGCATTGACCAGGGTCTGCTTGCGGATGTAATGCTCCGGCACCTTGGCAGCCTGGGCCCTGGAGACCTCGAGGAAATAGCCGAACACCTTGTTAAAACCGATCTTGAGCTTAGGGATGCCGGTCTTGTGCCGCTCCTCAGCCTCAAGACCGAGGATGAGCTTCTTGCCGTCGGTGAGGAGGGCGATGTAGTCGTCGAGCTCGGAGTGAAAGCCTTTTTTTAGCATTTTTCCATCCCTGAGGCCCACCGGGCAATCCTCGCGGATGGCCTCCTCAAGCAGGGAGTGGATGTCAATGAGGAGATCCACGGCCTCGCTCTCCTCCTGGAGGATGCCGTGGCTGGTGGCACAGAGCTCGCGCAGACGGGGGAGCTGGGCCAGGGAGAGCTTCAGGGCCGTGAGATCGCGGCCATTGGCGCTGCCCAAGACCACCCGGCTGTTGAGGCGCTCAAGGTCGTAGACCCCGGCGAGCAGCTCCCGCAGCTCCTCGCGGATGGCACCACCGGTGGCAAATCTCTCCCTCTCCAGGAGATCGGCCTGGACCGGCTCACCGCCGTGGAAATAGGCCACCGTATCAAGGCGTTTATTGATCTGCTCCGGGTCACGGAGCGGAAAGAGCAGGTTCCTGGCCAGGAGGCGCGAGCCCATGGGGGTCTTGGTGAAATCCAGGGTGTGGAGCAGGGAGCCCTGGCGCTGGGCGCCGATGATGGTCTTGGTCAGCTCCAGGTTGCGCCGCGACGAGTCGTCCAGCATGAGGACTGAATCAATCTCAATGGCGGTGAGGCGCTCAATATGGGCCAATCCTGATTTTTGGGTATCCTGGATATAGGCCAGCAGGGCTCCGGCCGCGGCCAGGCCGCTGGTCAGATGCCCACAGCCGAAACCAGCCATATTGGCGGTCTGAAAATGCTCCAGCAGGGTCTCGGTGGCGGTGTCCGGGTGGAAGATGGCCTTGGGCCGCACTGTCAGGCAGACCCCGGCCATGGACTCCAGGGCCCCTTTGATCTCTTCATCATCGCTGAGGTTGTCGGCAAGGAGGATTTCAGCCGGACCCAGGCGGGCCAGTTCGTCAAAGAGTCCGGCCAGATTCTCCTGCTGGGCCACAAGAAATTCACCGGTGGAGATATCAAGGAGGCTATAGCCCCACATCTCGCCCCTGGCTATGGCGGCGAGGTAGCGGTTGGTCTTGTCATCAAGTACCGCCTCATCAATGACCACACCGGGGCTCACCACCCGGGCCACCTCGCGCCTCACCACGCCCTTGGCGGTCTTGGGGTCCTCCACCTGCTCGCAGATTGCCACCCGGAAACCAGCCTCCACCAGCTTGGCAAGATAGGTGGGGGCGGCATGGTGGGGGACGCCGCATAGAGGAATCTTATTCTCGGCGTCCTTATGGTTGCGCGAGGTCAGGGTGATGCCCAGCACCCGGGAGGCGGTGACGGCATCGTCAAAGAACATCTCATAAAAATCCCCCAACCGGTAAAAGAGAATGGCATCCGGATACTGCTGCTTGATCTCCAGATACTGCTGCATCATGGGGGTTATTTTCGGGGCCTTTTTTGTCATTCTTGTGTTGGTGTGATGTGTTTTTTCTATTTCTGCTCTATTTCCAGCGGGTAGTTCCCAGTGGGCTCATCATCGATGGGGAAAATCAGACTTTATTATAAACTTATTCCGTGTCTTTCCGTGGTTTCCGTGGCAAAAAAATCATCTCAGCCTAGCCCCTGAAAATCGGCGAGCAGCATATCAAAGGTGTTGTCAATATGGTCCGGGATGGAGCGGATATCGGCCATGACGGTCATGAAGTTATGGTCGCCCTGCCAGCGCGGCACAATATGGTAGTGGAGATGGTCGGCCCGGCCGGCGCCGGCCACCTCGCCGAGGTTGAGGCCGATATTGATGCCATCCGGCTTAAGGTGGCGACGGAGAATAACCACGCCCTGTTCCACCTTTCTGATCAGGGCGGCATTCTCCCCTTGGGAGAGATCGGTGATATCAGCGACATGCCTCTTTGGTGCCCCCAGTAAATGGCCGTTGGCATAGGGAAACCTGTTGAGCAGGATAACGCTCTGACCATCGCGAAAGAGGATAAGTCCCTCCTTATCATGGGGTCTATCCGTTGCCTCGCACATAAAACAGCCCGGGCCCCGGCCCTCTTTGCCGAGAATATAGTCCATCCGCCAGGGGGCAAAGAGGCTGTTCATGAACGGGGCACCTCCAGGATGCGGCCGGTCAGGCTGTCGCCAACCTCGAGAATGCCGTAGGTGCCCGACGCGCCGTAGCGGCCGGTGGCCATGAAGCTGCCCGGGTTCATAAAGAGGACGTCAAAGAGGCGATGGCACACCGGGATATGGGTATGGCCGGAGACAATACAGTCCACCCCATCAAAATCGTGGATGAGGTTTTCCTCGACTGAGTGGCGGTAGGGCATGCCATGGGTGAGGCCGAAACGAAAACCGCCCAGCTCGATCACGGTCTGGGTGGGCAGATTCTGGTGGGACGAGGGCTGGCACATATTGCCGTGCACGGCGTAGACCTCTTTATCCTTAAAGGCGGACAGCACGGAGAGGTCAATGAGATCGCCGGCATGGAAGATCACCTGACAGTCGGCAAAACAACGGGCTGTCTGGCTGAGAAAACCCGTGGTTGGCGAGTTGATATGGGTATCGGAAAGAACGCCGATCTTCATGTAAAACACTCTTGGAGAGAAGGTATCGGGATATGATCGTATTACTGCCTGGAAAGATAAACGAAATAGACTGAAATCTCAAGGGCGGCACCCCTGCAAGAGGAAAGAAAGGAGAAAGGTTGGTGCTGATCTTATTGAGTCCGGGGAAGTGTTGGGGCTAAAGCTCTCAGAAGAAGCTCAAGGCCTGTTAGGGAGAGGGGTCCCTCCCCCTCATCAGCCTTCTATCAAACGGCGGGCCTCCTGGCCGTCAATTTCTTTAATAATCAGACGGTTATGACGGCCTTGCTGGCCGCTTCCGTGTCGCCCGCCCGCTGCGCCTGCTGCAGCCTGTCGTTGCCCCGCATACGGTCAGAATACCAGCCGTAATACCGCAGCAAGGGCGGCGCTGTACCGGTTTTGAGATATGTTGCTTGCTTCATTTATCCACAAAACCGGGGTCTGGGATAGGCAAAAAAAGACTGACCACTGAAAGATTAGAGCTGGACGGTCTTCTCAGTCTGTTTGCCCTGGCCGAGGACAGACATGGCCGTGGCCACTATGCCGGCGACATCGCCGAGGTTGGAGGGGATGATCATGGTGTTGTTCTCCTTGGCCAGCTTGCCGAAGGCAGCAACGTACTTCTCTGCCACCCGGAGATTAGCAGCGGTCTCACCGCCGGAAAGGGTCAGCGATTCGGCGATCTTTCTGATCCCTTCAGCAGTGGCATCGGCCACCAGTTCGATCTCCTTGGCCTGGCCCTCGGCCTCGTTGATCCTCTTCTGCTTCTCGCCCTCGGAGACCTCAATGGCCTCTCGCTTTAAGCCCTCAGCCCGGTTGATCCGCGACTGCCTGTCACCCTCGGAGGTGGCAATGGTGGCCCGTTTTTCACGCTCTGCCTTCATCTGTTTTTCCATGGCATCCATCACGCTCCGGGGCGGAGTGATGTCCTTGATCTCATAGCGCAGCACCTTGATTCCCCAGTTCTGGGACGCCTCGTCAATGGCGTTGACCACCTGCTGGTTCAGGGAGTCCCGCTCCTCAAAGGTGCGGTCCAGTTCAATCTTGC